>JALEHL010000124.1 GCA_022770665.1 Bacillota bacterium | reverse complement strand
GCTGCCAATCAAGGATCGTGAAGCCGACTCTGTCATGAATGCTTTCAAGAAACTGCAGGAAACGTACAGCGAGCATTTTTCTGAAGTATTCAAGACAATCACAACAGACAACGGTTCAGAGTTTTCAAGGCTCTCAGAGCTCGAGGAACTGTCGGAGACACTGGTTTAATTTCACACATCCATACACATCCTGTGAGAAAGGGACAAACGAGCGTCACAACGGCATTATCCGAAGATTCATCCCCAAGGGAAAGCGAATCAGAGACTTCGATATGGAAGAAAGATCCAATATCGAAGTTTGGTGTAATAGCCTGCCTCGCAAGATCTTGGGCTACCGCACGCCGGATGAGGCCTGCGAAGATGAGCTGGACTGTATCTACCGGCAGCATGCGTCGTAATGTGGATTTTTAGTGATCAATGTTCAACTTATTATTGCAATCTACGAAAATTTTTATTTTATACTTTTCGCCATCTGCCATAGCGTATCCATATTGCAGTTTCCACCAATATCAAACATGGAGATTCCGTCTGTCCAGTACAGTGCATTATTTCCCAGTTTGGAATACGAATACCCTTTATATCCGTTTACAACTATTTCATTAAATTCCGCATTCTCATTGTCAAAACTTGCGCTCATTGTTTCCACATTTCCGCTTTGAAAATACAATATAATCCCGCCGTCATTGTTTGTATATTCTATGGAGTAATTCTTTACACCTTTTTCCTCCCGCACCACTTCATATCCATCCGGTGTCCGGGGCTTCATGAAGCGAAATTCTCCGGCCTGACCGTTGGGATCGTCCACATCGAAGGTCACCGGCCTTGTCGTTCTGAGTCTCATTCCATGTGACGGGGATACGCTAGATCGCTACAGCGCCAGAAAATTTCTTGTCTGCACACTTTCCACCTTTCCTACTTTGCGAAAGTTTCGAGCAACACAAAAGAAAGCCTCTTGCACTGCATCTTCTGCCAGATGCTCGTCGCGAAGAATCTCCACAGCGATGCAATACATCAGATCCTGATAACGGTAATACAGCCGCTCAAATCTCTCTTTTTCCGTTTCTTCCTCGATCAGTGTTAAAAACAGCTGCAGCATATTCGGCATCCCTTTCCCTGTTTTCTTTATACTTCTACTCTACAGGAAACTCGAAACCGGTGTCAATACTTTTCTTCAGTTTACTTTAACTTAAACCGCAAACACCATTTGGGCACGAATTATATAACGATAGTATCATCAAATTTCTTCTCTAATACATCACTTAAATTGTGTGAAATCACAATGACTGTTTCTTTGCAGGAAAGCAAACGCTCTATTACAGTTTCAGTGTTTTTTCCATCCAGCGCACTCGTGGGCTCATCTGCGATCAGCACCTTCGGCATAGCATACATTGCACGAAGAAGGCAAATTCTTGATTTTTCACCACCTGAAAGTCCATTACTATCGCTGATCACCGTATCCAAACTTATTTCTTTCAGTTGCACATCATCCATTGCGCACCGCAATTCCTTCTCTTCATCTTCGCTGCAATTTCTGTATAAAGTTATATTGTGCAACACATCATCATGAAACAGATACGATTGCTGCTCTGCATAATTTACCAGCAAGCTTCGATTTTCCGCAGGAACTTCACCTATAATCTCTCCTTCCATCTGAATGCTTCCTTCTGTCGGCATCAATTCGCCGGATAAAAGTTTCGCCAGTGTAGTCTTGCCTGATCCGCTCTCACCTTTTATCAAATATTTTTTTCCAGTTTCAAAACGATAAGTGAAATCATTTACGATAATGCGTTCTTCTCCCGGGTAGTGGTAAGAGATATGATCTGCATATAAGCACTGCTCCATTCTGTTTTCGCTACCCTTTTCCTCTGCACATGACTCATGCGATCTACCTTCATCTTCCAGCTGCGGGTTAACTTCACTATTTAATGATTCTAGTACAGGCTTACATGCATTCACCCTGTTCACATAATTAACTGCTGCCGTAAGCGGGAAAATTGTGCTGCCCATAAGTTGCACCACGCTGACAACATTTCCTACCGTGATCATATCGTGATAGACCAGAAATCCCCCGGCCAAAAGAACAGCAATTTGCATAAAGTTAGCTACGGCTTCTGTGCTCTTTTCAGCTTCATAATTTTTCTTTAAGGAATTCACTCGTCTTGACTCCATTTCATAATCAGCGATCCCATGTTTCTTCATATACTCAGCTGTGACCCGATATTTCACGATCTCCATTCGGCCATAAAGCGTGTCCGTTACAAAACCAGTATATTCTGTACTTTCCTCCGCGTATTCTGCCGCCGCTTTTTGTACTGTTTTTTTGAAAACAACCGGCACCAGGAATGGAACAGCCGCACAAAAAAAAGCAATCAGAAAGATAAACCAATGAATCGAAATAATTGCTGTACAGGAACAAATAAATGTTGCAACATAAATCAGGACAAACTGTTTCCCCATATAATAATCCTGAAAAAGAAGATCAATCTTACTCGTAAAATTAGCGATATCAGGCGCTTCCCTGCGAACCTTTCGTATCTGCACGCTATATATATCGCCCTTCAGACGGTCCACCTGCTCCGATGCATCACGATACATCATAACTCGCACCCATATACAAGTCGCCGTATTAACTAATACCAGAGCGATCATACTTAAAAGTAATGAAATCAATAAATCAGACTGCTTCAACTCAATTGCATCAATCGTTTCACCCAGGAACAATCCAAACAAAGCCTCTGTTGCTGCGGCCACCACTGCCAAAATACCTATAAACAGTTGCTTACTTGCATGTTTTGTTTTCATTCCATTGTCCTTTCTCGCACTCAAAAATTTGGAATATGCAGAATCCCATCTTCCTCATGTGATGAAAATGAGATCCTGCATAATTTTGAAATTCCAGTATTGGCTACATATGAATCTTAGTTATGTCCGCCATTAACCATGCAGCAGAAAAATGCATCATCTGCACCATCTTCAGAAATTTCAATCACATCCTCATCGTAAATTTCCTCGATTTTAATTGTACTCATTTGATTTCCTCCTTTCCATTAAAAATAGGCTCTCGGAATCTTGAGCCTTGTAATTTCAACGACTCTGATTCCATTTTTTTAATTTTCCCCCACTTTTTTGTCAAATTACACTTGACAAATGTGGTCTCTTGTGCGGCCCACCTTATGTGCTTTGCCCATAAGGTGGGCCCTTCAATTAGGAAATATATCAAATCCAAATTGGAGGTGCACATTTTGAAGCCAGTCAATTCCGGCGGTCATTCCGCCTATCAGAATCTTGTTCTGACTCAACTTCGTAAATATTATCCAGACGCCGATTCCTCATTCGACGCTTCCACCTGGGATATTATCGAACACTTTTGGTCGTTGGATCTTTCCCCTGTAGATCAGATCTTGCAGGATCGCTATTCCAATTTTGGTCCTCCGCCAAGATTACCTTCTGACATGCTGAGATCCTATCTTCTCTCCATGAAGTTTAAGGTACCTTCCTTGACTGCATGGGCTTCCTGCCTCAAGCAGAACCACCTTTACGCGATCCTTTCCGGCTTCCTGGTTGGCGATACACCTGGTACTGGCACTTTCTACGATTTTCTTGATCGTCTATGGCTTTCGGATGAAAATAACCTTTCTGATCCGATTCATCCACCCAGGGAAAAACCTGTCAGACCGAAGAAAAAAGGTGAGAAAGCCTCTCCTGTGGAAAAAGTGACGGTGCGTGACCTTCTGGCAAGATTGGAAATCGAACCGCCTCAGGATTTCGCTCCTGCAGGCCGTTTGTTTGATATTTTTAAATTCCTGTTTCTCAACGTGTCTGCAGAGCAGAACCTGATTGATCTCTCAAGCCTTGCCATATCTGGTGACGGAACCCCTGTATATACTGGCACAACAGAGCGTAAAACCTGCACCTGTGACTGCCTTGCACATGGAATCCGCGACTGCAAATGCAACCGTATTTTTCATCAGCCGGACTGTAACATTGGCTGGGATTCACACAGAGGCCGATATTACTTCGGCTATGACCTCTACATGCTTACAGCCTCTGACTCGGAAAACGATCTCCCGATTTTCCCATTGCTTGGCCCAGCCTCCCGCCACGATTCACATGGCTTTCTATACAACTGGTTTTCCATGCAGCAGTTCCTTCCTGAGGCCAATGTAACGAAACTCCTCCTGGACTCGGCCCATGATGCCATGGCATATTATGAATACTGTCATGCCCATGGAATTCAGCCATTTATTGATTTGAACGGCAAAGGCGGGCGACCGCCTGTTTACAAGGATGACTTTACAATCGGTGACGATGGTGTCCCCATCTGTAAAGAAGGGTTTCGCATGCGTCGGGATGGCACCGAAACTGCCAAAGGAAGAACAAAATTCAAGTGTCCTAAAATCAGATTTGCTGGAGAGGGTTGCCCTGTTTGTACTTGTGAGAATCCCTGCTCAAACGCTAAATATGGACGTACCGTTCACCTTGTGCTGAAAGACAACCCGAGGCTGTTTAATCATCCACCGCGCGGCAGTAAAGAATGGGAACTTCAGTACAAAGCCAGAACATCTTCGGAGAGGTGCAATAAACGAGAAAAAATAGATTACAAATTAGAAGACGGCAGACACCGTTCATCTAAGATGTGGTACTGCCGCCTCTTCGCCATCATGATGTGTCAGCATCTTGATGCATGGGCTTTACCAAAGTCGTCCCCACTAAAAGACCTCTTTCGGAAAGCCGCCTAATTGAATAAGCAATACCATTATAACCCATTACAGAAGAATGGTCTATTAAAATACGCCATTTTTCTGAAAACTTCTTCACCTAATCCTCTCTGGATAATATTTACTTTTCAAGGTTCATATGACCGATGAGTTCCGCTCATCAAGCTCAAGATTCCGAGAGCCTATTATATCTGCAACATTTCCAAGTGAACTGTCTGTTTATATATAATAACCGGAAAAATCGTCGTTTGGGGACAGGATTTTCAAAAAATTTTTATATTTTCTTTTTTAGTCCCTTATTCGTGCGGTATGTTGACATTATTGTTAATGCTCCCGTGTTTTGACACGGAATTGCTCTCTTAAAATGTCATCGAACTGCTCATTTTTCTGCCTGGAAGACGCCAGGAGCAAGTGCGTTCGGAATGTCACACTTACTCCATGGTTTTGTGTAACGTCAGTTCACATAGTCCGCGATGGCATTGAGTGCTGCAACCACCGTGCATACTTCTTCCTTCTTCAGTCCGGAATAGTTTTGAAGCCGCTCCGCATTCCAGAAAGTATCCGTCAAGGACGACAACTCCGTTCCGACGTTCCAGTCCGGGATGCAGACATAGTTCCCATAGGCATGCTTCCCTGTAATCAGATGGAAACGGTTGCCTTGGGCAGCGACTTCTGCCTCGCAGGGATCTCCTGTTTTCAGGAGTCGGATTGTACCGCTCCAGTTTCCGGGCGAGCAACCTTTTACACGGCATTCAAAGGTGATCGTCATTTTCTTTCACCTCCCAGCATCTCATGCTCCAGTACATAGTGCACCAGATGTTCATCAATCAGACGCTTGTTCTGCTGGCTGGCATACATCAAACTTCCGTCGCAGATGCGGTTGATCCGCCGGGGAATCCCCGTGGATTCTCTGTAGATTTCATCCAGTGCTTTGTCGGTAAATATGTCCCGTCGCCCTCCGGCGTAAATCAGATGTGATTCGATGTATCGTTCCGTTTCTGCCCGATCCAGATGGGGCAGGACGCAGTTTATGTCAATTCTCTGACGCACAGCAGCATAGCGCTGCAGACGGAGCTTATCCCATAGTTCCGTCTGTCCTGCCAGCACCAGTGCCATTGGACTCATGGAATCGAATTTGTAGTTCAGCAGGAAGCGAAACTCTTCAATGGTTTCCTTCTCCAGCAGATGGGCTTCGTCCAGAATACAGACCACTTTCTTCCCCTGTACGCCACGGATGATTTCCACTTCCTTCTGGAGCTGTCTCTTGGCATCCCCACGGTAAAACCGGGATTCTATGCCAAGCTGGTCGAGCATTCCCTTGTAGAACCACCGGGGTGTCAGCTTGGAGTCTGACAGGTACAGGACAATGTATTCCTCCTTTGGCAGTGAGGATACAAAACGCCGGATCAATGTGGATTTCCCGCAGCCTGCATCTGCCGTCACCACGGCAAACAGCTGTCTGTCCGCTACATAGGATAGTCGCCCCAGGGTATCGGCCATTGCGGCGGATTCATACAGTTGACCGGGTGGGATATCCCGGACAAACGGTGTATGCAGCATTTCGTAGAATGTCTCATACATTGCTGCCACCACCCTTTCGGAACTGACCGAAGGAAATGGCATCCGCCATCTGACGGTATGACTGTTCCTGCTTCTTTTCCAGCGCAGTCAGGAATCGTGAATTTTCCGGGATCGTTTCCTGCATGGAGACCGGAAGTGCAGGACTTTTCTCACAGAATGCACCGATTTTCAGCGGCTGGGCAGTGAACGGCTCCTTTCCCGGATAGCAAACCGTAATGATCTGCGGTGCACAGGGGTCATAGGCAATTTTCACCTGAAAACCGATCAGCGAAGGCTTTGTTTCATACTTTCGTCCCTGAAAGCTGATGCAGGCTCCCTTGTCCACAAGCCGTGTTTCGTGATGAAGGAATGCTTCGGCAACGGTGGCGGTATCCAGAAATGTCAGCGGACGGGAGTCACGATTCCATTCCTGCAGGGGAGTGATTCCTTCCTGTGGTACATGGACTCCAAGACTTTCGTAATACTCCCGAATCCCGTCATGGCTGTCCTTATGATAATATTCCTCCAGATACATGGACCAGTAACGATTGAGTCCTTCCAACGTTCGGATCTTATGGACCTTCGCTTCCCGCAGGAAGGCATCTACGACCTGATGGAATTTCTCAATCTTCCCCTTGGACTTCCCACTGCGTAAAGGCGCCTGGCGAACCGTAATTCCGAGCCGCGCCAGTGAGAATTTCAACTGTTTTGCAACATACTGGCTGCCGTTATCGAAATATGCCGCATCAAATTTACCGGCCTTCAGTATGACCTTACGGAAGGTATCCTCCACAATGGTCTCCTCCTGATGGTCGTAGAATTCCGAATGAACCGCATAGCGGGAATGATCATCCAGTGCCGAAGAAAGATAGGTCTGTACCATGGCACCATTCTTTCCGATGGGAAGTTTACAGCCATACTTGATATCGCCTTGCAGGAACATCATCCGATGCGGCTTGCAGAAGCGTTTGGAGGAGCTCTCGCGGGCATCCCGGTACATTTGCATCTGCTGTAAATATGTTTCTACGGCAGACGATTCGTGAAAACGGTATTCCCTTTGAGTTAAAGCTGAACACGCCAAATGCTGCTACAACTATTGCTATTGAAGAAGGCAGGGCGCTTGCTTACGACAAAAGCATAAAGGGATATACCAGCATGGAAGACTTAAAAACAGCACTTGAAACTGAAAAATAGAGTAAACATTCATTAAGGTATGCACGCAGCCTTTTCTGCGGGTCTTTCTTTTTTGATAATTTTTTCGCCTGCCTGTGACATTTCGTCCTTCTGCAGTGTATAATAGGTGAAATGCATTTCAGTTTCATGCAAAAGGGGAGCAGAATATTGATCATCGACATGGACGGACTGGAACCGGTCTACGAAAGATATAAGGACAACATCTTCGCCATCGGTTTCAACTATTTCAAAAATTCCATAGACGCAGATGACGTGGTGCAGGAGACCTTTCTCAAGCTTGCCCGGTCGGGAAAAGAGTTTGAGAGCGAGGCGCATCTCCGCAACTGGCTGATCCGTGTGGCGGTCAACGAGTGCAAACGAGTGAGCCTGTCCTCCTGGGTGAAGAAAAAAGTCAGTCTGGAAGAATACGCCGGACAGATGGATTTTGCGACGCAGGAAGAAAGCCGGCTCTTCGAGGCGGTCATGGACCTGCCGAAAAAGTACCGCCAGGCAATCCACCTCTATTACTACGAAGATTATTCCACAGCGGAAATTGCAGACATTCTGGGCATCAGCCGGACCGCCGTCACCACCCGCCTGCTCCGCGGACGCGAAAAGTTAAAGCAAGATTTACTGGAGGTATGGAAAGATGAGTAACAGAGATTTATACAAGCAGGCGTTTTCGCACCTTCATACAGACCATACCCTGGATCTGGAAGGAGTGAAAATGAAAATGCAGAAAAAAGAGAACATGACAGGGCTTCGCTGCACCAGGCGGCTTCTGGTTACGACGCTGATTCTGGTGATGATTCTGGCCATGGCGGGTATCAGCTATGCGGCTACCGACGGGGCGGTGCTGGAAGGTCTGGAAAGCCTGAAGGTCTGGATCAACGGGCAGCCGGTCGGCGAAGGGCAGATTACCGAGAAGGAAGACGGCAGCTTTTCGATCAGCGTGCAGGAGGGGGACAAAATCGAAATGCAGGGCGATGGCTGGTCGTCCAGCGCAGAGATTGGCGCCATGAACGGCAAGGTTTCCGGGAAGGTGACCCGGGATGAATCCGGTATCGAAGAGGAAATGTCCATCGAAATCGAGGAACTGACGCCGAAGGCGTATGAGCCGGTTCCGGGCTGGACGCCGCTGCCGGAGGAT
>JALEHL010000116.1 GCA_022770665.1 Bacillota bacterium | reverse complement strand
AAACGAAAAAACGGGTTAACGTGAATGGGAAAAATGGAGGCTGACGGGTACCGTGCGCCGCGAAAAGAGCCTAAAATGTTAACCAATTTGCAGCTTTTTCGGCCAGACGGTTAAAAAAAGAAACGGCAGCGGTCGCAGAATCCGGAATCGGTTAACCCGAAATGCAAAATTTCCAGAAATGGTTAAGCGGATCCCGGGATGCGCCCGGGATCCGCGGATGAACCGGCGATCCATGCACAGAAGTGCAGAAAGAATACAGAAATACAATAAAAAGGGTCCGCTGCCCTAACGATTCTTTTCCGTTAACGCGACAGCCCGGTGGAAGACAGGGAAGGACGTGGAATCGCCCGAGCCTCAGAAAAGCCATGCCCAGAGAAGGAATCCCAAGCAGGCGATGATACCCACATAAATCGTGATGATCACCAGGTATCCCATGATATTTCTCGCGGAAAGCCTTGCAATTCCAAGTGCCGGAAGCGCCCAGAACGGCTGGATCATGTTGGTCCACTGGTCGCCCCATGCGATGGCCATGGCGGCTCTTCCGTATTCAACACCCATTTCTGTTGCAGCCGGCATGACAATCGGCGCCTGCACCGCCCACTGGCCACCGCCGGATGGAACGAAAAAGTTGATAATGCCGGCCGACAGGAAGGTCAGAACAGGGAAGGTCACATTATTTGAGATCTTGACAAAGAAATCCGCAATGATTCCTGCCAGAGAAATTCCGTCTGCGTTTGCAGCAACCATCAGTCCCATAATGCCCGCATAGAACGGGAACTGCAGAAGAATTCCGGCGGCACCTGCCGCTGCATCACCGACAGCATCTACGTACCGGCGCAGGTCGCCGTGCAGCAGGATGCCAAGCATCAGAAAAATCAGGTTGACGATATTCAGTCCCAGGGAAAAACCGTTTTTAAAGAAGTAATATAGAATATAGCTGAATCCCAGCATCAGCGTGATCACCCATAATACCTGGCTGTGTTCTATTTTTTTTGCTGGTGTTTCGATGGTGTATTCCCGCTCCTGTTCTTCCTGCAACAGTGCAGGATCCACTAGAACGGTCTGACTGCTGTGGGGATGCATGGCATAGTTGATCAGAGGCATGGTCAGCAGGATCAGGATGCACATGCCCAGGTTGACCGGATGAAAAATGGTCTGGCTGGTCGGTGCGGTATAAACAACACCGAGGATTTCTGTTCCGCCTGATGCACCGAGCTGCAGCGGTATGGAGCCGGAAAGGCCCGCGTGCCAGATGACGAAACCGGAATAGGCGGATGCGATCAGCAGCGGATAGTCTACATCTCTGACCCGGCGTGCGGTTTCTCTGGCCAGCAGCGCACCGGCGATGAGGCCAAAGCCCCAGTTGAGCCAGCAGCAGATCGTAGAGACGAAGGTAACGATCAGAACAGCGCTCTTTTTATCGTGAGCCGCGGAAGCAATGGAACCCAGCACCCTGCGGCAGATGCGCGCTGAGGCCATAGCGGATCCAAGAACCAGAACCAGTGCCATCTGCATGGAGAAGGACAGCAGGCCCCAGATTCCGCTGTCACTGCCCCATGCACGGACCAGATCAATGGGATTCTGGCGGGTTCCGATCATGGATGCAAAAAAAACCACGATGGTCAGTATGATTGCGAATAAAAACGGATCCGGCAGCCAGCGGTTCACAACCCGCACGCAGCCGTTGGTAAATTTTTTAAACATGCACTCTCCTCCTTCAATCATTTGGTAAGGCAATCTTACCATACGTGAATTGAATTTCAACGGAAGGGGCCGATTCTTGGCAGGGAATGAACGGAAACGCAGGAGGTCTTTACAAGATGCTGGCGCTTTCTCTGCGCCGGCAGCTGACCTCTGCACGGAAAAAGCGGCAATTGACAGAAAAAGATGGATGCGATAAGATGGTAAAGAAAGGATGAATTGCAGAATGAAGAATACAGAAAAAGCAGAAAAAAAAGCGCTGAAGGTGCTGATGGACGCAGCAGACCGTCTGGCCGGCGACTGCGTCAGGATTCGTCGGGATCTTCACGAATACCCGGAGACCGGATGGACAGAATTCCGCACGACCTGCCGGATTGCCGGCTACCTGGAGACGGCCGGACTGAAGGCTGCGCTTGGAAGAGATATTATCGCAGAGGATCATGTGATGGGAAGACCCGGAGAAGAAATTCTGACAGAACAGAGACTTCGTGCTCTGGCACAGGGAGCAGACCCGGCCCTTCTTCGACGGGTCGAAGAAGCCGGCGGTTACACCGGGGCCGCCTTCGAGATCGAAGGCGGCCGGCCGGGTCCGACCGTAGCATTCCGGTTTGATATGGATGCACTTCCGGTGGAGGAAACGGAAGACCGGGACCATGTACCCAATCAGATGGATTTCCGATCGAAGAATCCGGGATGCATGCATGCCTGCGGTCACGACGGCCATACAGCGATAGGTATGGTGCTGGCAAGGATCCTGCAGGAAAACAGAAAGCTGCTGAAGGGCAAAGTCAAAGTGATCTTTCAGCCGGCCGAGGAGGGCGTCAAAGGGGCCCTTGCCATGGTGGAAAGCGGGATTGCGGATGATGTGGATGTGATGCTGGGAATGCACATTTATCCGACAGAAAAAGAAGGTCCGGCTCTGGCAGGTACACAGACCGGGCTTCTGGCCACGACGAAATGGAGTGCGACATTTACCGGGAAACCGGCGCATGCCGGCGGCGCGCCGCAGGAGGGGCACAATGCGATCCTGGCAGCGGTGGCGGCAATTTCTGCCATGAACGGATTCCTGCAGGATGGCAGAGGCGCATCGAGACTGAATGTGGGAACCATCAGTGGAGGAACTGCACGGAATGTGATTCCGGCAAGCTGCACCTTCCAGGCAGAAACAAGAGGTGCAGAAACTGCTGTGGAAACAAGGCTCTTTGACAGAGCGAAAGCCTGTGTCAGGGCGGCTGCTGAAATGTATGAATGCAGCTGGGATATGGAGATTGAAGGAAAAAGCCCTGCCGGCGGCGGAGAGGAGGAGCTGGCCGGCAAAATTGCTGCGGCGGCAGAGCAGATGGTGCCGGAGATCCGCTGGTCGCAGAAGGTGCAGGTCAATACAGGGACCGCCGATGACTTCTGTTTTTTCCTGGACCGGGTGAGAAGCCACGGCGGCACCGGAAGCTATATGGCACTTCTGGGAAATCTGCCGGATGGTCTGCACAGCAGCCGCTACGATTTTGACGAGAGCCTGCTGTCGGCCGGGGTGAAAACCTGCATTGCGGCGCTGACACAGACGGGAACTCTGTGATTCCAGCGCCGGTACTGCCAAAGGAAACATGGAAAGGAACATGGAAAGGAACGTTGTGAATGAACGTATATGTACCGTTTCTCTGCCTGGCGCTGGGGGCAGCCATCAACTGGAAGGGTCTGCCGCAGCCGGTTCTGACCTGGTTCGATCGGCTGATGAATCTGGCTCTGGTGGTGCTCATGGCCGTCATCGGCATCAACATCGGAACCAGTGAGGAAGTGATGGGAAACCTGGGAAAGATCGGTGCAGGCTGCCTGCTGATTTCCCTGGCCGCGATCTGGTGCAGTGTGGCTCTGGTGGTGCTTTGTGAGAAGACTGT
The DNA here is from genome assembly GCA_022770665.1 of Bacillota bacterium. GTDB lineage: Bacteria > Bacillota > Clostridia > Peptostreptococcales > Anaerovoracaceae > RGIG7179. The sequence continues at coordinate 4,017 of JALEHL010000116.1, read as the reverse complement.
CATGCCCCTGGAAAAGATTTGTCTTCAGGCGGCGGCAGAATCTGCCGGCGCCATGCAGGCTGCCGGTTCTGCGGAAGTTGAGGATGGTGAAAAAGACGGTTTTTCACCTCTGGTTCTGATCATGCCCGGTTTTATTCTGGCGGGAATTCTGGCGGGCTGGTTTCTCTTTGGCGGTCAGAAAGCAGCATGGCTGGATACGGCGCTGACCGTTTCTCTGGTCTTCCTGTACACCGGCGTTGGTGTCAGCCTGGCCTCCAATAAAAGCGTCTTTGGATACATCCGAAAGCTGGGACTGCGGATTTTGTTCCTTCCCCTGGCGATTTTTTTCGGATGCATGCTGGGCGGCTTTCTGGCAGGCCTGATCCTGGGAGTGCCGACTGCCTGGGCGGTGACCAGTGCCAGCGGCATGGGATACTACAGTCTGACGGGGGCGTTTATGACGGAAACCTGGGGAATTGAAGCGGGGACCTACGGATTTATCGTCAACGTGTCGCGGGATGTGTTTACGGTGCTGCAGCTGCCGCTGCTGATCCGGATCAGCAAGGGCAGTCCCATTGCCAGCGGTGCGGCAGGCTGCATGGATACCATGCTGGTGCCGGTGAGCCGGTATGTGGGACCGGAGCTGTCGCTGGTGGCGCTGATCAGCGGAACGATTCTGACTTTCGTGGTGCCAGTGTGGCTGCCGGCGGCCGCGGGACTGTTTGCATCATTTGTATAAGATATTTCTGGAGGAGGAAGCGAAAATGATTGAAATAAAAAAAGCACTGCCGGAGCAGCTGGACCGGCTCATTGAAATCGAACAGATGGTGTTTCCGCCGGAGGAGGCTGCGGTGAAGGAGACCTTTGCCTACCGGATGGAGAAGTATCCGTACTGGTTCCGGTCTGCGAAGATCGGGGAAGGAATCGTAGGATACATCTGCGGGATTCCGGTGGAAGCAGGCCCGGATGGCGGTATTCATGATGCCATGTACGAGGCATCCTCTTATCCTTCCGGAGATACCTTTGCGATTCTTACCATTGGTGTGGATTCGGCACAGCAGCGAAAGGGCATCGGCGAACTGCTGGTCCGGACCATGATCTTCTTATGTAAGGAAGCTGGCATGAAGCGGGTTATTCTGGCCTGTAAAGAAGAAAAACTGGACTGGTATAGCCGATTCGGGTTTGAAAAAATGGGACCGTCCGCATCGGAGCATGGCGGCGCGGTCTGGTATGACATGGAACTGTGCCTGTAGAAGAATTGTGCATACACCACAAAAAGTACAAAAAAAAACATGAAAATTAGATGAAAATAACAAAATTCCTATTGACATTTTTCCTCATATCTGTATAATAGGCTTATGAAAAAAAGAGACAGACGACATCTTTGGAATTGACATTTGAGACTGTCTCACATTTTCCACTATATCGCCCAACTCAAGAGGAGTCCCTGCCTGTATCTGGACTCCTCGCTCCATTTTTTGCAGAGAAAAAGCAGCCGATTTCCGGACTGACATGTGTTCCGGTTTTCCGTCTGCTTTTTTTTCGTTCGAATGTTCAAATGATTGTACTCTGTCGTTCCTCTGACAGTCGTCTGCCTTACAGCTGCGCAATATCTGCCAGCAGCTTTTCCAGGTCTTCCGGACGGGTGCTCCAGCTGGTGCAGAAGCGGACGCAGCGGTGGGTTTCGTCGGTCCGATCCATGTATTCCACCAGATGGCCGGCATCTTCCAGGGACTGCAGCTGATCATCGCTCAAAACGACAAACTGCTGGTTGGTCGGACTCTCCACGAAGAACGGAATGCCCTTGGTGCGGAAGGCGTCCCGGAGAGTCATGGCATATTCTGCAGCCCGGCGGGTTTCCGAGAAATACAGGGGTTCCTCTTTCGTTCCCGGTGCGCCGCCGCGGAGAAGCACTGCAAACTGCAGCCCCATGAGCCAGCCCTTGGCCAGCACGGCGCCCCGCTGTTTCATATAGAAGCGGAAATCCCGCTGCAGCTGCCGGTTGAGGAGGACCACGGCCTCTCCGATCATGGCGCCACATTTGGTGCCGCCCAGATAGAACACATCGGTCAGCCGGGCGATATCAGCCAGGGTCACGTCGTTTGTCGGTGCGGTGAGGCCGTAGCCCAGCCGCGCACCGTCCAGAAACAGATAGAGACCGTATTTCCGGCACAGCCCATGAATTTCCTCCAGCTCTGCCAGACTGTACAGGGTGCCGAACTCCGACGGGAAGGACAGATAGACCAGCTTCGGTATGGTCAGATGCTCCTGTGCCGGATCGGCATAAAACCGCTCCAGTTCCCGTTCCAGAAGGGCGGGATCAATTTTTCCGTCATCCGACGGCAGTGCCAGAACCTTATGGCCTGTGGCTTCGATGGAGCCGGTTTCGTGGGCATGGATGTGGCCGCTTGCTGCGCAGATGACGCTCTCCACCGGACGCAGGGCAGCGGTGATCACTGTCAGATTGGACTGGGTGCCGCCGGAGAGAAACTGGACGTCGGCGTCTCTGCCATCCGGTCCCAGAAGCTGGCGGATCCGGTCTGCAGCCTCCCGACACCAGCGATCCTGCCCGTATCCGTCGAAGCCTTCCTGGCCGCATTCTGCCAGCGCCTGCAGTATGGCAGGGTGGGCCGTGTGATTATAGTCATTATTCCAACGTATCATAAAACGAATTCCTCCTGAAAAAATTGCATACGCATGAAACCATTGTAGCAGAAAAAACGCCGGGCGGGAAGATTTTGGGGAGAAAAAAGATTTTGCGAAGAAAAAAAGCCAGACTGCTTGCCAGAGCGGGATGCGGCGGGTATACTGGCTTCAGAAAGGAGTGTTATTTTGGAAAAACTGACGATTTATGAAAAACCGGTGCGGGCCAAAACCATGCTGGCCTTCACGCTGCCGTCGGTGGTGCTGATGGTGTTCACGTCCATGTATACGGTGGTGGACGGGATTGTGGTGTCGAATTTCGTCGGGAGTCTGGGGCTGTCGGCCATCAATATCGTGTTTCCGCTGCTGAATCTCAATGTGGCAGCCAGTGTGATGCTGGCTACGGGGAGTAATGCGGTCATCGGGCGGATGCTGGGCGAGGGCCGGGGCAGGGATGCCAACGGGTTTATGAGCCTGACGACCGTGGTGACTCTGGCGCTGGCAGCGGTGCTGGCGGCGGTGTTTCTGACCCTGGATGAGCCGCTGTATTACATGCTGGGGTCGGACGATGTGCTGCTTCCTTACTGCGTGGATTACGGCAAAATCATGATTCCCGGCAGTATCTTCATGTCTATGGAGTTTCTCTGTCATTCGTATCTGGTGACGGCGGACAGGCCCAATCTGGCGCTGGGTCTGACGGTGAGCGGCGGCGTGCTGAATATCGTGCTGGATGTGGTGCTGGTGGGCGTGCTGAACATGGGGGTTGCCGGGGCTGCGGCGGCTTCGGTGGCGGGGCAGTTTCTGACGGGGCTTGTGCCGTTTCTCCTGTTTTTCCGGAAGAGCATGCTGATTCATTTCACACGGCCGAAAGCGTCTTTTCGTGAGTTCCTGTTTGCCATGGGCAACGGGGCGTCGGAGATGGTTGACAATCTGGCTGCTGCCCTGACGACGGCGCTGTATAATCTGCAGCTGATGCATCTGGTGGGGGAAAAGGGTGTGGCTGCGTTCAGTGCGGTGCTGTACCTGGACTTTATCTTTGTGGCGGTTTCGGCGGGGTATACCCAGGGGATCGGGCCGGTGGTCAGCTTTCATTTCGGTGCGGGCAACCGGCAAAATCTGCAGAAGCTGCTTCGTCTTTCTCTTTGTGTGTGCGGTGTGTTTTCGGCGGCGACGTTTCTTCTGGCGGAGTTCTTCAACCGGCCGCTGGTGATGATTTTCGCGTCGGAGGACCCGCAGCTGGCGTCTCTGATGATTTCCGGTTTCCGGCTGCTGGCGCTGAAGTTTCTGTGCAGCGGTCTGGTGATTTTCACGTCAGGATTCTTCACAGCGCTGAATAACGGCCGGGTGTCGGCGTTTCTCTCGGTGATCCGGACCTTCGTGCTGGAGGTAGGCTGT
>JALEHL010000108.1 GCA_022770665.1 Bacillota bacterium | reverse complement strand
GTCACTGGTTCGTGCCCTGCAGTTCGCAGAAGGAAAGGGAATGCTGAAAGTGTATGAAGGCAGCAGCGACCATCTCAGCGAAGGCATCGGACAGGAGGTGCTGTATGAGAACACCGGCCTTTCCAGATATTTCGCAGTGGGATTTATGGAAGATATTTCGGAATATCAGTCCTGGAAGGATTTTGAGAAGGAAGGCGGAGAGGACGGCATGCAGCCGGATACAGACCGCGTCCGCAGCAGAGTGAACCGGGTGTATCGGCAGCTGGCAGTCTGTCCGGCCATGTACTGGGACGGCAATGAGGACGCCGATGCACTCTATCTGAAGAATCAGCGTCAATGGGTGGAGCGTTACCTGGACGAAAACCTGGGCGGCAGGCTGGATATTCATAAAAATGCGGCGTTCTGGATGCTGGAGGAAGATGACACCTACGGACTGGTACATCCGCGGGAGGCCATGCTGCCAGAGCTGGTGAGTCTGGTCTGCAGTGAAATCCGGCGCAGTGCGGAAGGCGAAAACACGCGGCAGGAAACGGAAAAGATCCGAATGACGGAACATCAGATGGACAAGCTGATTCTCCGCTGCAGGAGAAAATGGAGCGATGCCTGGAGCAAGGAATACCGGGAAATGGATGAGGAACGGCTGCTGCAGAATGTGAAAGAATATATGAAAAACTGGATGATGCTGGAACAGGACGGCAGTCATGTATGGATCCTGCCTGCGGCGGGAAAGACCAGCGGATTTTATCCCAATGATTTCAGAATAAAGAAAGGGGCGGATGGAGAAGATGCATAATCGTTGGAAAATGAATCGCATGGGGTTCGTCAACTTCTGGCTGTACGACGAAGAGAGCTTCGATCTGTGTGACGGAAAGATTTTGCTCAGAGGGCAGAACGGCGCAGGAAAATCCATTGCGACCCAAAGCTTCATCCCGTTTATCCTGGATGGGGACAGGACGCCGAGAAGGCTGGATCCCTTCGGCTCCAGCGACCGGAGAATGGAATACTATTTTCTCGGCGACGGAGAAAAAGAAGAGTCCACCGGCTATCTGTTCCTGGAGTTTCGGAAGCCGGAGACAGAGCAGTACCGGACCATCTGCATCGGGCAGCGGGCGCAGAAAGGCAAGCCCATGAGTTTCTGGGGCTTCGTTCTGCTGGACGGACGGCGAATCGGTTACGATCTGCAGCTGTATCAGCAGGTGGGTTCCACGAAGATTCCATACTCGAAACAGGACATGAAAAAAGTCCTAGGAGAGGATGTTCCGTTTACCGACGTGCAGGGCGAATACAAGGCGATGGTAAATAAATATCTGTTCGGGTTTCCTCGGATGGATCAGTATGAGCAGTATATCCAGCTGCTGGTGAAGGTTCGTGCGCCGAAGCTGTCGAAGGAATTCCGGCCGAAGAAGGTCTATGAGATATTGAATGATTCCTTGCAGACCCTGACGGATGAGGAACTGCGGGCCATGGTGGAGGCCATGGAAAAGATGGACAGCATTCAGGGAAGTCTGGAAGATTTGCGGCGTGCCCTCCATGATACCCAGATTATCCGCAATGAATATACCAGATACAATCAGTATTTTCTGGCGAAAAAGGGCGAGGCCTATCTGACCGCCAAGGAAGAAGCTGACGGCCAGAAGGCCCTACTTGAAAACCGGAAACGACAGATGGAAGAACTGCGCAAGCGTCAGCAGCAGGATGAAGAGACGCGGAATGCAGCGGAAGAAAGAAGCCAGATTATCGCCGGACAGCTGGAGAGTCTGCAGGACATGGAACTGGAATCTGCAGCGGACCGGCGGATGCAGGCGGCTGCAGAGCGGCAGAGCGCTTCCGAAAATGCGGACAGAATGGAAGAAAAACTGGAACGAAGCCGGCAGCGGGTGCGTGAATTTGAATGTAATTTAAGAGATGTCACACAGTCTCAGGAGCTGAACAGAGACCGCCTGGTGGAAAGGCTGAGGGAACTGGATGAACTGCAGGAAACGGCCTGTCTGCCGATCCATGAAACGGTCCTGCAGCAGGTAAAGGCGGAACAGTGCACAGAGGGTAAGATGATTCGTGCCGCTCTGAAAGAAAGGAAAGCTGCTGTCAGTGAAGGTCTCTGCGTGCTCCGGGAGCAGAACGACTGCAATGAAAAATATGATGCGGCAGCAGAATATCTGCAGCAGAGGCAGCGGGAAAAAAGCCTGGCGGATTCCGGTGTGGAATCCGCAGTACAGACGGCGGAACAGTATAGGGAGCAGCTGATTGAAGCATATTATCAGCAAAGCAGGCAGTTTGAAGTATTACAGCTGGACAGCGAAGTGCTGATGCAGATCGAAAAAAAGATAACTGCATTCGAAGGAGAAGCAGACGGACAGGAAATCCGCACCGTAGTGGATAAAATCCGGGATCGCATTCGCGCCGCGCTGCAGAAGGAGCAGGTCGAACTGGAGCATCAGAGCATGGTGCTGCAGAAGGAACTGGCAGAGAAAAAGAAAGAACTGCAGGATCTTCTTGCGAAAAAAGACATTCAGCCGCAGCGAAAGGATCGGACAGAAGCAGTCCGCAGACGTCTTCGTGAAGCAGGCATTCCATTTGCGGCATTTTTTGAAGCGGTGGAATTTTCGGACGGCCTCTCGGAGACAGCGCAAAATCTGCTGGAAGCACAGCTCTCGGATGCCGGAGTGCTGGATGCGCTGGTGGTATCCGACAGAGACTGGATGCGGATTCAGACGGAATTCTCCGATGTGCAGGATGTGTTCCTTCGCGTCCGGGGCAAGGGCGGCAAGCCGTTCGGCGGACTGACGGTCAGCGAGTCGCTGCCGGACGAGCTGAAGCAGGAAACAGAGCGGATCCTGCGCCATATCTGCACCATGATGGGTGCGGCTGGTGAAGCCGTGCCTGAAACCGAGGAATACTTATACCTGGATGAGAGCGGTGTATTCCGCAATGGCGTGTTGTGCGGCGTCTCTTGCGGCGAAGATGCGGAAGGCTTTATCGGTGTTCTGGCACGTGCCCGGAAGCGGAAACAGATGGAGGCGAAGCTGCAGCAGGAAATTGATGAAATGGAAGGACGACGTCTGGAACTGACAGCCGCTGCTGCTGAAATCCGGCAGAAGCTGGATCTGCTGCAGGAAGAATACGAAAGCCTTCCGGATTTCAGCAGGCTTTGTAAGGCACTGGAGCAGATTCGTCATGCAGTCTGGGAAATGGAGCAGGTGGAAAAGCAGCTCCGAGCAGCTCAGGAGGAAGAGGATAGATGGAAGAGCAGGAAGACAGAGGTCCTGCAGCGTGTACTGGCGGTCTGCCGAAACCTGCCGTACAGCCGCAGCATTGACAGCTACCTTGAAGCGGAGGATGCACTGGAGGAATACAGCGCTGCATGGGAAAATGCAGCTGAACTCCTGGCGAAACTGGAAAGCCTGTCCATGCAGGAGTACGCAGAAGAAAGCCGGAAGGCGCAGGAAGAGGAAACCATCGATGAAATCTCCCTGCAGCAGAGCATAGAAAATAGAAAAATCAAAAAACTGGATGCACAGATTCAGGAACTGGATGAATTCCTGAACCGGCCGGAAAATCAGGAAAAAGCGAGTAAAATCACAAACCTGAAAAAAGAAAAGCAGGAACTGGAAGACCGGATCGGAATGCTTCGGGAAAGGCTGGCAGTGGCGGCAAGCGATCTCACGCGCCTGGCCGGGGAGCAGAAAGAAAGTGAAGACCATCTGGAAGCGTATGTCGAAAGAGAAAACGTGCTGCGTGAATATTTTGCGGAGGAACTGGCTCTGAAGCTGGTGATTCCCCAGGAGAACAGAATGCTGGAAGACTGCGCCCGGGCCGCACAGGAAAAACTCCGCGACAGCGACAAAGAACGGGAAGCTTCGGAACTGACGGCTGCATTCATGGGTGTATATCATAAATACAACGGCAGCCTGATTAACTACGGCACGGCTTTGACAGAATGGTTTGATGGAGAAAAAGGCGGTGTGCCGGTAGGGACGCTGCATAAACGGCATATTTTTACCGCAGTCTGGAACGGGAAAAAGATCGGGATGGAAGAATTCCACGAAACGCTGAAAAAACAGATTGCCGAAACAGAGCTGCTGATTCAGCAGAAGGACCGGGAACTGTTTGAGGACATTCTTTCCAGAACCCTGAGTCAGCAGCTGACGGACCGGATTGCAGAAAGCCGTCGCTGGGTTGCCAGTATGTCGGAACTGATGAAGAATATGGATACGTCCATGGGTCTACGTTTTTCGCTGGACTGGAAACCGCGGTCTGCGGAAAGCGAGGAGCAGCTGGATACGGGGGAACTGGAAAAGCTTCTGCTGCGGGATCGGAAGCTGATGACATCGGAGGATATGGAACGGGTTGCAGCCCATTTCCGGAGCAAAATCCGCCAGGAAAAACTGCGCGCAGAGGAGGCCGATGAGCCGGTCAACTATATGGATCTGGTCCGGGATGCCCTGGATTATCGAAAGTGGTTTGAATTCCAGATGTCCTATTACCGTGGAGAAAATCAGAAAAAGACACTGACCGACAGTGCATTCAACAAGTTCAGCGGCGGTGAGAAAGCCATGGCGATGTACGTTCCGCTGCTGGCTGCACTCAATGCCCAGTACCAGAAGGCGGCGAAGGAGGATCATCCGCGGATTGTTGCCATGGACGAAGCTTTCGCCGGGGTTGACGATAAGAATATCAGCAGCATGTTTGAACTGGTGGGACAGCTGGATTTTGACTATATCATGAATTCCCAGTCTCTGTGGGGCTGTTATGAAACGGTTCCAGCGCTGCGGATTTCAGAGATGCACCGGCCGGCAAACTCGCAGATCGTGACGATAATTCATTACACATGGAACGGAAGGGAAAGAGTTCTGGATGTGTGAGATCAGAAAAGAAGCATATGAATATTTCAGGAAGAAGCCCGGGTTTTCGCGTGTTTTTCTGCAGATGCGAAAAAAGTGGAAGTCTTACGGACGGGCAGCGGGGATGGTGAAGCTGACCGATGCCACGGAAGAAGAGCGCCGTGCACTGGAAGGCTTTTTCGGCCGGTCTTTTGCCGGGAAAACTCTGTCTTTTTCTCTGCAGGAATTCGAAAAGACACTGCAGGAAACATCGTTTAAAAGCCTGGATCTGCGGCAGCTGCTGGAACTATATTTCGGAGAACGGATGATGACGAATGCCCAGTGCCGGGCAGAAAAAGAGATGCAGCTTCAGAGCTTTTTTGACGGCTGCCGGCATGCATTTCTGAAAAAAGCGGCGGATCTGCCGTTGTACCGCTTGTCTGCAGACTGGATTGCCGCTGTTTATGAGGAAAAATCATACGGTTATCAGATCGTGCTTCGGGAATGGAACAGAAATCCGGAGAATGCGGAGAAACTGGTCATGGCAGCAGGTACGGCACTGTGCGAAGTGCTGCCGGAGGATCCGGCAGTGTGTGAACCGGGGCCGGGCGGCGAAGGACAGATGCTGGCGGTGCTGGCTTCCCGGGTTTCCGGAAATCCCCATTTCTTTGACAGGGGCACTGCACCGGGACAGCTGCTGACCTGCAGCCTGTGCTGGCATTCCGGCGCAGCAGTCCCGTCTGGTGCCGAGGAACTGGCCTCTCTGTATCTGAGATACGGGATCCTGATGGACGAGATCTCCAGCACCGTGGCGGTGTTCGGCATTCATCTGGAGCGAAATGGAAGACTTCATCCAGGGGCGGAGGGGTTCCTGCAGGAGCGGGAGCCGTTTCTTCTCATGCAGAAAAACATGGACGGAATCACCCGGGCGTTTGGGGATGGAGACGTTATCTTTGTAGTGGAAAATGAAATGGTGTTCAGTCATCTGTGCAGACAGTGCCGCGACCTGTCCGGAGAACGGTCTGCTGCAGTCTTATGCACCATGGGACAGCCGCGGAAGGCGGCGTGGCAGCTTCTCGATCTTCTTGCTGCAGAAAATCCGGAAATCTTTTATTCGGGGGATCTGGATCCGGAAGGTATGGATATCGCGGAGCGGATCTGGAAACGGCATCCGGAGCAGGTGATTCTGTGGCGGATGGGGCCGGAAGATTACAAAAGATCTGTTTCGGAAGAAGAGATCGATGAACGACGCCTTTCAATACTGCGGCGGCTGAAGAATCCGCAGCTCCAGGAAACGGCAGAACTGCTTCGTGAAGAAAAAAAGGCCGGATATCAGGAAGCACTTCTGGATGAAATGTTTTCCGATATCCGTGCAAAATTCCAGCGGTAAGTCCCTTTCATCTGCATCTTCTCAGCTCTGGCTTCCGCTTTCCGCCTTCCGCCTTCCGCTTTTTTCGAATCTTTCCGGCCTATTTCAGCCGACTGAATTCAATTCTCATGTCACCGTCCTCTGCAATTTCAATGCGGATGTTTTTTTCGATCCTGTTTCGAAGATCACGGCTTGCCGCCGGGGAAAGTTCTGCGCGCGTCTCTGTTTCAATGGTCGAAAGAAGCTGATCCAGATTAAAATGAAAATTCCGGGTGAGCGCTGTCTGAAGCTCTTTCAGGATCACTTTCTCTTTCAGCTCATCACTTTCGTCCAGCGGAAAATCATCCATAAAGCAGTGTGTGATGCTGTTTTCCTGCAGGGTTTCCTGCATGCTGCGGCTGCAGTGCTCCCGTTCCATGACAACCAGAAAACGTGCTTCCCGCAAAGCGGAAATCAGACCGAAGTAATCAGAATCACTGGAAACTAGAATAAAGGATTCTGCGCCGTTTTTATAAAATTCCTTGCTGGTTTCCGCAGCAAGGCGGATGTCCACCAGAGATTTCCGGTCAAGAACCCGCTCTGTTATGATTTCCTCCACCGGAACATTCAGCTCCCTGCCGATGTATTTCCATGCGACGGACGTCCGAAGATCATTAAAGAGAAGAATTTTCTCCACCGAAGAGAGCAGATCTTTTCCCAGATCGTCCAGTACCGCATGAAAACGGTACGGATCTGCATTCTCGCAGTCCACCACGATGACGGTTTTTCTGCTGTCCTCCAGAAACCGGCAGATATTCTCTTTCGTATCATGGCGCATCAGTGTGACATGTCCCATGTATGTGAACTCGTCCCGGTTCCAGAAATACAGAAGCTGCAGAAATTTCGCGTCATTATACAGAATGTTGCCCTCATCCCTCGGTTTCCAGTTCATATAGACGCCGTAAGGATACAGCTTCCGGTTCGCATAGTAGGTTTCAGCGGCCTCTTTCGTTCCCTGCTCGGTCAGTCCGCCGGGCATGATGAAAAGATCCCGGATATAGTTCCATTCAAGCCACGAAGGAAACAGCACCTTGCAGTTGTTCACCCGGTCCTGAATGAGACGGTTCACTTCAATGACATAATCAATCGGACGACGGCAGGTCGGGATGCGGACGCCTTCACGAGACAGTATTTTCAGACTGTCCTGAGGAATATATTCCGTTAAGGATTCCAGATAAATCGTATTCTGCTTCATAGATAAATGGATATTTTTGAAATTTCGTTCCAGACCGGTACGGATCATGCACAGACTCCGCAAAATCTGTGCTGCGCGGTTCTTTTCCATTTCGCGGAAAATCTCCAGATGCAGAGCCCTGTCCTCCATTGATTCATCGTAGAAAAATTTTTCTTCCACCCCCAGAAGATAGCCTGTTTTTGATACGATTTCATGGGAACTGAGCGGCCATTGCGGTACTGCGGTGTTTGCTGCAGGTGTTGCAGACGTGGTGTCCATTCTGTTTCTCCCCCCCTGTTTCATCAGATAAAATAGAATATTTATATTATACTACATTGACACCTCGCTCTTCCACCGCTTTTCTGAAAATGTCGCCTGACAGGCGACATTTTTGACAGAAATTATGCTATACTGAAAGAAAAAGCAGTATGCGAAGAAATGAGGAACGGAAAAATGAAACTGATACATTTGTCAGATCTTCATCTGGGAAAGCGGGTCAATGAGTTTTCCATGCTGGAGGATCAGAAATATATTCTGAAAGAGATTCTGCAGATCGTAGACAGGGAACAGCCGGATGGCGTGCTCATTGCAGGAGATGTGTACGATAAACCGGTGCCGCCTGCAGAGGCAGTGACACTGTTTGATGATTTCCTGGTGCAGCTGGTGAAACGGAATCTTCAGGTATTTGTGATCAGCGGAAATCATGATTCCGCAGAGCGGATCGCGTTTGGAGGAAGGCTCATGGAACGAAGCGGAATTCATCTGTCCCCGGTATATAACGGAATTGTAGAGCCGGTCATGATGGAGGATGAATACGGCCCGCTGGCTGTGTGGATGCTGCCGTATCTGAAACCTGGCCATGTCCGCCAGTTCTGGAAGGAGGAAGAGATTCTCTCTTATACGGATGCACTTCGCACTGCTCTGCAGCATCTGGGTACGGAAACTGAAAAATTCAACCCGTCCATAAGAAACATTCTCGTAACCCATCAGTTCGTGACAGGGGCAGCACGATCTGACTCGGAGGATATTTCTGTAGGCGGTGCAGATAATGTGGACGTCTCAGTGTTTGATGCATTTGACTATGTGGCACTGGGACACATTCACAGGCCGCAGAACGTGAGAAACGAGAGAATCCGCTATTGCGGCACGCCTCTGAAATACTCGTTTTCGGAGGCAGGTCACGAAAAATCCGTCACTGCAGTGGAGTTCTCCGAAAAAGGCAGCGTGGAAATCCGGACACTGCCGCTGCATCCGCGGCACGATCTGCGGGAAATCCGCGGAACGTATATGGAAGTCACAGCGCGCAGCTTTTATGAGGGAACGGCTGCGGATGATTATCTGCATATTACGCTGACGGATGAAGAGGATATTCCCGACGCGGTCGGAAAACTCCGGGTGATCTATCCGAATCTCATGAAACTGGATTATGATAACCGCAGGACCAGATCCAGCCGGCAGCTGAGCCTGGACGAGGAAATGGAACGGAAGTCGCCGCTGGAGCTGTTCGGGGAATTTTATGAAAAACAGAACAACCAGCCTATGAATACGGAACAGACGGAGTTTATGGAACGGCTGATTGAAATGATATGGGAGGGAGAAGCATGAGACCTCTGAAGCTGATAATCTCCGCATTCGGCCCTTACGCCGGGCGGACTGCACTGAATCTGGAAACACTGGGAAGCCAGGGACTTTATCTGATCACAGGAGACACAGGTGCAGGAAAGACCACAATTTTCGATGCAATCACTTTTGCGCTTTACGGCGAGGCAAGCGGCAGTGTTCGCGAACCTTCCATGCTCCGGTCGAAATATGCAGAGGCGGACATGCCGACCGAAGTGGAACTGACGTTCACCTATGGCGAAAAACAGTACAATATCCGCAGAAATCCTGAATACATCCGGCCTGCACGCCGCGGCGACAAGATGATCCGTCAGGATGCAGGCGCCCAGCTGACGATGCCGGACGGCAGGATCATTACCAGACGAAAGGAAGTAAACGACGAGATCCGGCAGATCATGGGAATCGACAGGAAGCAGTTTTCACAGATCGCAATGATTGCGCAGGGAGATTTTCAGCGTCTTCTGCTGGCAGACACCAGAGAGCGTCAGGCTATTTTCCGTGAAATCTTTCAGACAGCGGGGTATCAGACGCTGCAGGACAGACTGAAAAGCGAAACTGCAGCAATCCGCCGCCAGTGGGAAGATGCGGGAAGCAGTGTCAGACAGTATATTGCCGGTCTGGTCTGCAGCGAAGAGAGTCCCCTTGCGCCGGAACTTGCCCGTGCACAGGAAGGCGAGATGCCGTTCGCGGAGATCCCTGAGCTGGTCACCGAAATTCTTGCACAGGATTTTCTTGCCGCGTCTGCGCTGGACGGGCAGATGGAGAATCTGGAAAAAGAGCTGACGCAGGTGAATGAACGGCTGGGCAGATCGCAGGAGCGCCAGAAGTCCGCAGAAGAACTGAAAGCGACAGAGAAACGTTATGGAGAAACGCTTTCTCTGATGGAACTGCTTCGTGCTGCAAAAGATACAGAAGCTGCCAGGATGCCGGAGAGGGAGGAGACCGCCCGTCAGCTGACGATACTGGAAGAGGAGCTGCCGCGCTATGCGCAGGTGGAGAAGCTGCAGACGGAACAGAAAAATGCGGAGAAAAAAGCGGAGCAGATCGCAGAAAATCTGAAAAAAGCAGAAGAGGCACAGCAGCACCTGAGACAGGAAAATCAGAGAAGGAAAGAGGAACTGAAACAGCTGGAGACCGCGGGAGAAAAGCTGCAGCAGCTGCGTTTTGAAAAACAGCAGGTGGAGCAGAAAAAAGAAGGCCTTGCTGAGCTGAAGCAGATGCTGAAACAGTTTGAAAATGCATCCGTGCAGGCGGAGATTGCAGAAAAAGACTATCTGGAAGCCCAGGATAAGGCAGACCAGCTGCAGGAAATCTACCGCCGGAAAAACAGGGCGTTCCTTCGTGAGCAGGCAGGCATTCTGGCAGAAAGTCTTGCGGAAGGGGAACCCTGCCCGGTCTGCGGCTCTATGATGCATCCCGCACCGGCCAAAAAGGCGGAAAGCGCACCGACAGAGGAGGAACTGAATTCTGCCAGAGACAGATGGGAAGAAGCGCAGAGTGATGCGGGAAGAGCAAGCATCCGCTCCGGGCAGCAGAAAGGTTCTGTCAGAGCCATCAGAGAACAGCTTATGAAGAAGCTGGAGCCGGTCTTTGGCAGCAATGTGGAGGAAGCCGGTGAAAAGCTGTCGACTCTGCAGAAGGAGACCGATACTGAATCGGCCCGTCTGCAGGAGGAGATCCGCCGGGAAGAAATTTCCGTAAAAAGGAAGAAACAGTTGGAGGAAGAGGCTGAGACAGCAGAAGGGGAGGAGAAGTCTTCTGAACAGATGATTTCTCAGTACAGGGAATCCCTTGCTGCAGCGCAGACGCGCGCGGAAGAGCTGAAGAAACAGCTGCTGGAGCAGACCTGTACTCTGCGTCATGGAACCAGAAAGGAAGCGGAGGAAAAGGGCGGGATGCTGAGAAAGAAGAAAGCGGATCTGCAGCAGGCGATGGAAAACGCGGAAAAAAAGTTTACGGACTGTGAACGGCAGCTGACAGAACTGAAAGGAAAGCGGCAGCAGCTGAAAAAGCAGCTGGAGGAAAGTGAGAACATAGATCTTCAGAAAGAAAAAAGCCGGAGAGAGCAGATCCTGTCGGAAAAAACGATCCTGCAGAAAAAGAGCCAGGAAGTGCATACCCGGATTTCTTCCAATGAAACGGCACTTTGTAATATTCAGACCCGGTCGGAGGAAGTGGTACAGCTGGAACAGCGGATGACCTGGATGAGAGCACTGTCCAATACGGCGAACGGGAACCTGACGGGAAAAGAAAAAGTCATGCTGGAAACTTATGTGCAGATGACGTATTTTGACCGGATCCTCACCAGGGCCAACACGCGGTTTATGGTCATGTCCGGAGGACAGTATGAACTGAAGAGAAGGATGGAGGCGGAGAACAATCGCAGCCAGAGCGGCCTGGAGCTGAACGTGATCGACCACTATAACGGGACAGAACGAAGTGTGAAGACACTTTCCGGTGGAGAATCCTTTCAGGCGTCCCTTTCTCTGGCGCTTGGACTTTCGGATGAGATCCAGTCATCCGCAGGCGGTATCCGTCTCGATACCATGTTTGTCGATGAGGGATTCGGGTCGCTGGATGAAGAATCCCTTCAGCAGGCGATCCGTGCCCTGGCGGACCTTTCGGACGGAAACAGGCTGGTGGGAATCATATCCCATGTGTCGGAGCTGAAAGATAAGATCGACAAACAGATCATCGTGACAAAGGAAAGAAGCGGCGGAAGCCGGGTGGAAATCCGGGTTTAGAGGGGGA
>JALEHL010000082.1 GCA_022770665.1 Bacillota bacterium | reverse complement strand
CTGATTCCCTGCGCTGCAGCCAGGGCGCTGGCGGATCCGCCGCCTGGTGCCGGTGTGTTGGATTTCAGTACCTCGAGATATTCACTTACCTTCATGTCTACTAATTTCATTTTTTTATACCAGAATTCCTTTCTTAATGGTCTGTAATGCCAGATTGGAGCCAAACCGATAGCAGAGCATCTCCATATTCGGTGCATTCCAGATGACAAGATCTGCCTGTTTTCCTTCCTCCAGCGTTCCAACCAGTTGGCCGCGGCCGATGGCACAGGCCGGATTGACGGTCACTGCAGTCAGAATTTCTTCCGGCGTCATCCGGTATTTCAGATATCCCAGATTCATGACAAACTGCAGGTTCAGGGACGGGCAGGACCCAGGATTGAAATCGGAAGCCATGGCCACCGGAATCCCCAGCTCGATCATCCGCCGGGCCGGTGCGAAGCGTGCTCCCAGATAGAAGGAAGTTGCCGGCAGACACATGGCAGTCACACCGCCCTCTGCCAGCGCAGCCAATCCCTCTTCATCGATGGAAATCAGATGTTCGCAGCTTGCTGCACCCAGCTGCCCGGCAAGCTGGGAGCCGCCGAGGGCTTCGATTTCATCGGCATGGACCTTCAGTCCGAAACCGTAAGTTCTGGCACATTCCAGATATCTGCGGCTCTGCTGCACGTTGAACACAGAATCCTCGATGAACACATCACAGAATTCTGCCAGTGCATGCTCCTTTACATAAGGTATCACACAGCCGCATAGCATGTCAATAAATGCATCTTCGTTTCCTTTGTATTCTTCCGGAACCGCATGCGCTCCCAGGAAAGTTGAAACCACATCCATCGGATGTTCTTCATTGAGTTTCTTCAGTACCTCCAGCATTTTTATTTCTGTCTCAAAATCCAGTCCGTATCCGCTTTTGGCCTCACATGTTGTAACACCAAGTGTCAGCATTTCATCCAGAAATCCTTCTGTTTTTTTATATAACTCCTGGAAATCCGCTTCCCTGGTTTTTCGCACAGTATCAAGTATACCTCCGCCTGCCCGGAGAATATCCAGATATCCTGCGCCCTTCAGTTTCAGCGGAATCTCGTTTTGCCGATACCCGCCGAAAACCATATGGGTATGTCCGTCCACAAGACCGGGTGTTACCAGATTTCCCTCCGCATCCAGAACCATATCCGCCGCAGCTTCGCTGCAGGCAGAAACGCCGTCTGAACAGATTTTGCGGAGAATGCCATCTTCGATCAGAACCGAAGCATTGTGCATTTTCACGTTTTCTCCCTGCTTCTTGCCGCCGTGGGAGAAGCTGCCCACAGGAGTCTGCAGGCAGCCGATATTTTTGATCAGTAAGGTTGACATGGTCTTCTCCTATTTCACGAACCGGTCTACGGTTTTTTCGACCAGGTCTTCGTCTGCCAGGAACGGGATGGTGATATGTCCCTTGCCAGCATAGTTCTTATTGTATTCCACGGAAGTGGTCAGGGCGTTTTCGTTTCTCGCCCAGTTTCTTCTGGCTACGCCGCCCATGACATCCCACATCATGGCGGACTTGATGATCTCGTCGGTCCGCGCAGAGCCGTCCAGCAGCAGGCCGAAACCGCCGTTGATGGCTTTGCCGATGCCTACGCCGCCGCCGTTATGGAGTGCGCACAGGGACATGCCTCTGGCTGCGTTTCCGGCGAAACACTGTACTGCCATGTCTGCCATCACATTGGAGCCATCCTTGATGTTGGAGGTTTCGCGGAACGGGGAGTCGGTGCCGGATACATCGTGGTGATCTCTTCCCATCATGACCGGACCGATCTTTCCTTCGCGTACCATTTCATTGAACTTGAGGGCGATGCGGGTTCTGCCTTCGGCATCCTGATACAGGATTCTGGCCTGGGTTCCCACCACCAGCTTGTTTTTCTTGGCGTCGCGGATCCATACCCAGTTGTCTCTGTCCTGTGCTCTCCGATTCGGATCGATGCAGTCCATGGCTGCCTGGTCGGTAGCATCCAGATCTTCCGGCTTGCCGGAGAGGCATACCCAGCGGAACGGGCCGTAGCCGTAGTCGAAGAGTACTGGTCCCATGATGTCTTCCACATAGGAAGGCCAGATGAATCCGTCTTTATCGTCATAGCCGTTCTTGGAGATTTCCTTGATGCCGGCGTCATACATGGCTTTCATGAAGGAGTTGCCGTAGTCGAAGAAATAGGTGCCTTTTTCGGTCAGCGCCTTGATAGCCTGATAATGGCGGTGGAGGGTCTTATCCACTTCTTTGCAGAAGGTTTCCCGGTCATCGTGAAGCATGCGGGTTCTTTCTTCGAAGGTCATGCCCACCGGGCAGTATCCGCCGTTATATACGTTGTGGCAGCTGGTCTGGTCGGACAGCACATCGATCTTAAAGTTCATTTCCACTGCGGCTTCCAGCAGATCCACGATGTTTCCGTGGTATGCGATGGAGATGGATTCCTTCGCTGCCACCTTCTCACCGGCCAGCGTGAAGATTGCATCGATGTCATCCATGATCACATCCACCCATCCCTGATTGTGGCGGGTCTGGATTCTGGACAGGTCCACTTCGGCGAAGATACCCACGGCGTTTGCAATGTTGGCAGCCTTCGGCTGTGCGCCGCTCATGCCGCCAAGGCCGGAGGAAACGAAGGTGTGTCCTTCCAGATCGCCCTGTTCCGGCACGCCCAGATACTTTCTTCCTGCGTTTAATATGGTATTAAAGGTGCCGTGGACGATGCCCTGCGGTCCGATGTACATCCATCCGCCGGCGGTCATCTGGCCATAATTGGCCACACCCATTTCTTCTGCGATTTCCCAGTCGTCCAGATTGTCATACATGCCGATCATCATGGAGTTGGTAATGATGACCCGCGGCGCTTCCGGCTTGCTCGGGAACAGACCCAGCGGATGACCGGATTCCACTACCAGCGTCTGGTCTTCCGTCAGCTCTTCCAGGTACCGCTTAATCAGCCGGTACTGGAGCCAGTTCTGGCAAACCTGTCCGGTCTCTCCGTAGGTAACCAGTTCATATGGATAAAGAGCCACCTCGAAGTCCAGGTTATTATCGATCATCACCTGAAACGCCTTTCCTGCCAGGCATTTTCCTTTATATTCGCTGATCGGCCTGCCGTAGATCCGTCCTTCCGGCCGGTAACGGTATGCGTAAATTCTGCCTCTGGTGGTCAGTTCCTCCATGAACTCCGGTGCCAGCTTCTCATGAAGCTCTTCCGGTACGTAGCGGAGTGCGTTCTTCAGGGCGATCTTCGTCTGCGCCTTCGTCAGACGGAAACCCCGGTCCGGTGCCCGGCGGATGCCTTCCTGAAATGCCGGATAATCCGGATATTCATTTCCAAGCTGGATGGTCATGGCGTTCTGAATGGTTTTATTATCTAACATCTTGATCGTACCTCCTGCAAAAAATATTCTTCCGGTATTTTCACCTGTTTCATCTATTTGAGCGTCACTTTTTCTTCTACTGCACGCAGCAGGCTTCCATCTTTCACAATCTGGTCAAACTTCACCAGTTCATCATGGAGAATCACATCCTGATCCACAGGATCAGACAGTGTTCGGATATAATCATAGGCTGCCCGGGTCGCCGGAGCCAGATTCTCCACAGGGCTTTCACCGATTTCCTGGCGGAGCCAGATTCCCTGCGCTGCACATGCCAGCTCGATGCCGATGACCTTCTGCGCATTATCCAGCACCATCGCCGCAGTCCGAGCTGAGGTGGTGCCCATAGAAACATGGTCTTCCTGATTTCCAGAAGACGGAATCGAATCCACACAGGCCGGATGGTCGTAAACCTTGTTTTCAGAAACCATGGAGGCCGCCGCATACTGGGCAATCATAAATCCGGAGCAGACACCGCCATGCTTGGTCAGGAATGCAGGCAGTCCTTCAGACAGTGCCGGATTCACCAGCCGTTCCGTCCGCCGCTCAGATACATCCGCCAGCTCGGAAATGGCGATCTTCAGGAAGTCAAAAGCCAGCGCCATCGGCTGTCCGTGGAAGTTTCCGCCGCTGATCACCTCATCGTCATCCGGGAATACGATCGGATTATCGGTTACTGCATTGATTTCCCGGGAAACTGCCTCATATACATACTGAATCGCATCCCGGGATGCGCCGTGGATCTGCGGAATACACCGCAGTGTATACGGATCCTGCACTTTGGACGGTTGCACGTCAAACGCGTTCTTCGATCCGTTCAGAAGAGCAAGGAGGTTCTCTGCCACATCTTTCTGCCCGCAATGCCCCCGCAGATCGTGGACTTTATGGTCATAAGCCTTGGTAATACCGTGAAGTGCCTCTGCCGTCAGTGCACCGGCGATATCTGCCGTTTTCATCAGCTTCATGGCATCCCAGAGGACATTCACACCCACTGCCGTCATCATCTGAGTTCCATTATTCAATGCCAGACCTTCTTTCGCAGCCAGCACCACCGGAGTAATGCCTGCTTCCTTCATAGCCTCCGCCGCTTCCAGCGTCTTTCCCTGATATTCCACTTTTCCTTCCCCGATAAGACCCAGGGCGATATGCGAAAGCGGCGCCAGATCTCCGGATGCTCCCAGAGAACCCTTCTGAGGAATCACAGGATGAATCCCTGCATTCAGCATATCAATGAGAGTCTGCAGGGTTTCCAGACGAATCCCCGAATTTCCTCTGGAAAGCGCATTGCATCGCAGGAGCATCGCAGCGCGCACATATTCTCTCGGGTAAGGTTCTCCCATAGCGCAGGTATGACTGATAATCAGATTTCTCTGCAGCTGCGCCGTTTCCTCCTGCGAGATGACCACGTTGGCGAATTTGCCGAATCCGGTGGTCAGTCCGTAGATCACCGCTTTTTCTTCCAGCTTTTTTTCGATGTAGTTCCTGGCCTTCTTTACGGCGGCTTTCGCTTCCGGGGTCAGTTCTACCTTCTCATTGTGACGGCATACGCTGATGACCTGCTCCACAGTCAGGTCTTTTCCGTTAATCCATACTGCCATAATTTTCTCTCCATTCCCAATCATTTTTATGTATAATACGAATAATTATACACACCACCCACAGGGCGTTTTCTTGCCTAATATTATAACTTTTTGAAATGGATTATTCCATATTTTTTTTGCTAAGACTGTATTTTTCAATAGATTTCAGTGTCGTTTCCTGTCGATTTCTTTCAGAAAATTCCAATATTTCATTGCTTTATCTCATTATCCCTTTATCGCTTTATTGTGTATATTTATAAAATTTACTGTGGCGCAGATGCGGATGGGTCGTCTTTTTCGTTGAAATTTCGCCGCTTATTACGTATCCCATTCTTTTTCTTTACACTAATGTTTATCTGTATCCTGTATACTGAATAAAATATTGAAATTCCAACATTTTTAATTGCTAATTAAAATCTGTCTCATGTCTCTGACCGATATGCATAGAATATACAGTGAAGAAGAGGAGCTGTCGCATGAACGGGAAGCCGGAATGCGGCAGCTTTTTCTGTCGTGCACCCGGTTTCATGCAGTGAACGCAGTGAACGAAGTTAACCGAATTTGCAAAAACGAAAAAACGGGTTAACATGAATGGGAAAAACGGAGGCTGACAGGTGCCGTGCGACGCGAAAAGAGCCAAAAAAGTTAACCAGTTTGCAGCTTTTTCGGCTAGACGGTTAAAAAAAGAAACGGCAGCGGCGGCAGAAGCCGGAATCTGTTAACCTGAAATGCAAAATTTCCAGAGATGGTTAAGCCGATCCCGGGATGCGCCCGGGATCGGCGGATGAACCGGCGATCCATTCAAAGAAGAAGTGCAGAAAGAATACAGAAATACAATAAAAAGGGCCCGCCGCACAAATGATTATTTTTCATTCATGCGGCAACCCCTTTTCTTCTCCTATTTATTTTCTTTTTATTTCTCCAGCAGACGCAGAGCTCCCAGCACTTCCATCAGAATACCGTTCTTCATGGCATTTTCATCCGGATGATAGAATTCACTGTGAATCTTCTGCGGCTTTTCTTCCTTGCCGGAATTGGTGCCCACATTCATATAAAGGCCGTCACAACGCTGGGTGAAATACGCGAAGTCGTCCGCACCCAGACTCGGTTCCGGCATGAAATGCATCATTTCTCTTCCTAGCAATTCTTCTGCAAGGGCTTCCATTTCACTACAGATCTCATCACTGTTAATCAGAGAGGGATACCCGTCTGTCAGCTGCACGTGGGCTTTCGCACCGAAACCGGCTGCAATTCCCTCCGCAGTTTCCGTCACTCTGCGCTTCAGAGTTTTCATGGTTTCCGGATCCAGCGCACGAATCGTGCCGGAAAGGTGTGCGCTTCCAGCGACGATATTATCCTTGGTACCACCATGGAACTGTCCTACGGTAATAATGCCGGAATTAGTCGGCGACAGATTCCGGCTGATGATGCTCTGCAGCGCTGTCACGATCTGCGCTCCAGCAACGATGGCGTCTACACCTCCTTCCGGATGCGCACCGTGACAGGACACGCCCTCTACTTCGATCTGAAGATCACAAGTCGCAGCATTCATCTTTCCACGACGGAATTCGATGGTTCCGGTCGGCAGATACGGTGCTACATGAAATGCGATGACTGCACCGACCTGCGGATCTTCCATGCATCCTTCCTGAATCATCTGATTCGCTCCGCCGACCGTTTCCTCTGCAGGCTGAAAGAAAAGCTTCACACTGCCGCTGAATTCATTTTCCAGTTTCTTCAGAATCTTTGCACTTCCCAACAGCATTGCCGCATGTATATCATGACCGCATGCATGCATGACACCGTCATTAACAGAACGGAACGGGCAGTCCACTTCTTCCTGAATCGGCAATGCATCAATATCAGCCCGGATGCCTACCGCTTCATATTTCCCGCTGCTTTTTTCCGTTTTCTTTCCTTCTATGATGCCCACCACGCCATGGCCGCCTATATGCGTCTGATTCGGAATTCCCCAGGCAGTCAGATAGTCACTGATCTTCTGCATGGTGCGCTCTTCATGCTCCGAAAGTTCCGGATGCTGGTGAAAATCCCTGCGAATCGCAACGATCTCATCAAAATTTTGTTCAACGAGTTGTTTTACTTTTTCTTCCATTTTTCTTTTCCTCCTGAATCTCTTTTCATCAAAACCGGGGTCCTGTCACTCTTCCCGCCATACATCCGGTGGCTTCTCCTTTTTCCAGAGCCAGCTTCCCGTTTACAAACACCATATCAAATCCGGCTGGTTCCATGAACGGTTCCAGATACGTCGCCCGGTCTTCCAGCGTTTCAGGATCCAGAAGAACCAGGTCAGCATAAAATCCCTCCCGAATCAGTCCTCTTCCGCGAAGTGAAAATTTTGCCGCAGGAAATCCTGTCATTTTATATACTGCAGTTTCCAAAGATATGACCTTTCGACGCAGCGCATATTCCTTCAGCACACGCGGAAACGTTCCGATCGTCCGTGGATGCGTTGTTTCTCCGATCTTGCAGTCATCCGAGTCTGAACCTACCATACCATACGGGCTGCGCAGTATCGTGCAGATATCCTCATCTTTAATCCCGAAAAACGCTGCACCTGCCTGAAGATCTGTCTCCAGAAGGACCTGAAAGACCGTTTCGACAGGTTCTTTTCCCAGATCGCGGGCAATTTCATCGATGCGTCGGCCCACATACTCCGGATGATCCTTCGCACTGAGAATGAGCATCTTTTTCGCACCCTTCCACTCATCCTCATCCTCTTTCCATCCATAGTCGCTTCGGATTGACTGCCGATATTCCGCAAACCGGGATGGATCTGACAGCCTCTTGCGAATGGCTTCCTTTCCTCCCTCCAGCATCCAGGAGGACAGCACAACATCCAGGCCGGTGGCGCTGGCTTCATACGGATACTGTTCGAAAACCACATCGACATCACGCTCCCGCGCATCAGAAATGGCCTGCAGCACCTTCTGCACCAGGATTTTTGATTCTTTTGCCTTCGTCTTCAAGTGGTGAACGATCCCCGGAATCTGATTCTTTTCACAGACCTGAATTACTTCTTCCACCGATTCCAGCCAGCGCTGATTTTCACTGCGAATATGCGAAGCATAGATTCCGTTATAATCCTTCAGCACTGCACACAGTTCTATCAGCTCTTCTGTTTCCGCGAAAACACCTGGCGCATAAATCAGGCCGCTGCTCATCCCCACGGCACCGTCTGCCATGGCCTGATCCAGGATTTTCTGCATCCTTCCGATTTCTGCCGGAGAAGCCGGACGATTCTCGTATCCCATTACACAGTGACGTATGGCGCCATGGCCCACATAGCAGGCATAGTTTACGCCCAGCGGCCTGTTTCCAAGTGCCTGCAGATACTGGCCGAAATCCGTCCAGCAGGCCTTTTCCGGACAGTTTATGCCAAAGGTGCGCTCCAGCCATTCTTTCTTCGTTTTCTCCGTGACCGGTGCCGGTGAGATTCCGCAGCAGCCGACAATCTGTGTCGTTACGCCCTGCTGCAGACGCCGAACAGAACCCGGATCCTGAGACGGATAAAAAGGAAATGGTGACAGATCCAGATGGGTATGGGTATCGATGAAACCCGGCGTCAGAATTTTTCCGGTCCCGTCAATCACCCGGCAGGCTTCTGTGTCCGCAAGATGCCCGATTTTTTGAATTCTATCTCCTCGAACCGCCACATCTCCTTTAAACCAGGGTGTTCCGGATCCATCCATTATTTTCGCATTTTTTATCACGAAATCATATTTCATCTCTGCCATCCTCTCCTACAGCAGACTTCCTGCCATATAAACCAGAAACGCGCAGATCCATGCGATCGCACACTGCAGAACTGCCACACCGGCTGCCCATTTCCCTCCCAGTTCTCTCTTTATAGAGGAAATAGCTGCCACACATGGGGTATGGAGCAGGCAGAAAACAAGGAGCGATGCTGCTGCCAGCGGCGTCAGAAGTGTCGACAGCTCACCGCTTCCCAGCAGAACTGTCAGTGTGGATACCACGCTTTCCTTTGCCATAAATCCTGTAATCAGGGCCGTCGAAATTCTCCAGTCGCCAAATCCAAGCGGTGCGAAAACAGGTGCGATCAGCCCGGCGGCCATTGCCAGCAGACTCTGCTGAGAGTCTGCCACCACATTCAGGCGGCTGTCAAAGGTCTGAAGGAACCAGATGATGATCGTCGCCACAAAAATCACTGTGAACGCGCGCTGCAGGAAGTCCTTCGCTTTCTCCCAGAGAAGCTGGCTGACATTCTTGATTCCCGGCAGCCGGTAGTTCGGCAGTTCCATGACAAATGGCACCGGCTCGCCGCGGAAGAATGTCCCCCGCATCAGCAATGCAAACAGAATTCCGACAAAAATCCCGGTGAAGTACAGCAGAATCATCACAAGCGCACTGTGCCCCGGGAAAAAGGTCATGGAAAAGAATCCGTAAATCGGAAGTTTTGCCGAGCAGCTCATGAACGGTGTCAGCAGAATCGTCATCTTGCGGTCCCGCTCTGACGGAAGCGTCCTGCTCGCCATAACCCCTGGCACCGTACAGCCGAAGCCAACCAGCATCGGCACGATACTTCGCCCGGACAGACCGATTTTGCGAAGAAGCTTATCCATCACAAACGCAACCCGGGCCATATACCCGCTGTCCTCCAGAATCGAGAGGAAGAAGAACAGTGTTACAATGACAGGCAAGAAACTGAGGACACTGCCCACCCCGCTGAAAATACCGTCGATGACCAGAGAATGAACCACGGGATTGATGCCGTAAGCGGTCAGTCCTGCATCTGCCAGATCGGTCAGCATACCGATTCCTGCATCCAGAAGATCAGAGAGCCAGGCCCCGATGACGCCGAAGGTCAGCCAGAACACGAGAGCCATGATGCCAATAAAAGCAGGAATTGCCGTAAACTTTCCTGTCAGGATCCGGTCGATCTTCTGACTGCGGGCATGTTCCTTACTCTCATGGGGTTTTACAACCGTCTCTTCACATACCTGCCGGATAAAGGAAAACCGCATGTCTGCTATGGCTGCTGCCTGATCCATGCCGCGCTCTTCCTCCATCTGTTTTACGATATGTTCCAGCATCTCTTTTTCATTTTCATCCAGATGCAGTCGTTCCAGGATCCTCTGATCGCCTTCAGCCAGCTTGCTGGCAGCAAAGCGGACCGGAATCCCCTCATGCTGTGCATGATCTTCGATCAGGTGCATAATTGCATGGAGGCACCGGTGTACCGCACCATCGTGATCCTCCGGGGCGCAGAAATCTGCCCGTCCAGGTTTTTCCTGATACTGTGCCACATGCACTGCATGGTCGATCAGCTCCTGGATTCCTTCATTTTTTGCGGCAGAAATCGGGATTACGGGGATTCCCAGCATTTCCTCCATCTTATTTACACGGATGGAACCACCGTTCTCTCGCACCTCATCCATCATGTTCAATGCCAGCACCATAGGTATCTCAAGCTCCATCAGCTGCATCGTCAGATAAAGGTTCCGCTCTATATTTGTGGCATCAACAATATTGATAATTCCCTTCGGCTTCTGATCCAGCAGGAACTGCCGTGTTACAATTTCCTCACTGGTATACGGCGACATGGAATAGATTCCGGGAAGATCTGTCACCAGTGTGTTTTCATGTCCGCGGATCACTCCATCCTTTCGGTCCACGGTCACACCGGGGAAATTTCCCACATGCTGGCTGGACCCTGTCAGCTGGTTGAAAAGAGTCGTTTTCCCACAATTCTGGTTGCCCGCCAGCGCAAAGGTAATGGTCTGCCCTGCCGGCAGAGGATTTTCTCCGGTCTTCACATGGTAAATTCCGCCTTCTCCCAGACCCGGGTGATGAGACGCTTCACGAGCCGGTTTCCGGTTATTATTCTTCTCTGGTGCAGTCACTTCCTCCTCTGTTATTTTCTCGATTTCTATTTTATCTGCATCTGCAAGCCGCAGCGTCAGTTCATAGCCGTGAATCTGAAATTCCATCGGATCACCCATTGGCGCCAGTTTCATCAGCCTGATCTCTACACCGGGTATCACACCCATATCCAGAAAATGCTGCCGCAGGCTTCCTTCTCCTCCGACCGCTGTGATCCGCCCGCTGCTGCCGATCTCCAGTTCTCTTAATGTCATATTTTTTCATCTCCTGTTATATTAGCTGTATCTAACTTTTTCCGTGTATACTATACCACAGAAACTGCCGCCAAACAATATTCCGGGGCGGAAACTTTCCCTGAAAGCGCATCGCAGTCATTCCATTGCGGCTGCAAACTGGCATGGCAGGCCGAGTCAGCAGAACATGCAAAAAAGTTGACAGACAGTGCACAGGATGCTATAATGAACAATGTTCATGTTGGAGGAGATTCTATGAATACTGCAGTCACATCAAAAGAGGCAATACTGAAGGTCTGCCGTCAGATCACAGCTTCTGACGGGCTGCCGGGGCTGAACATGCGTACTGTGGCAAACCGGTGCCACATTGCGCTGGGTACCTTGTACAATTACTTTCCCGATAAGGATTCCCTGCTTCTGTCCACGGTAGAAAGCATCTGGAAAGAAATCTTTCACATAGATGAAGTATGTTACACTGATTTTTCTTTTCCGGATTATGTGGCCTTTCTCTTTGACCGGGTCCGGCAGGGTACCGGAAAATATCCGGATTTTCTATCTGCCCATTCGATCAGCATTGCAGGCACTCGCCGCGGGGAAGCCAGCAGTATCATGGATCATTATTTCGATCACATGAAACAAGGTCTTCTGGAGGTGCTCCATGCAGACGCGAACGTCAGCAGGTCTGCCTTTTCCCCATCCCTGACAGAAACGGCTTTTGTAAAATTCGTTCTGGATCATATGCTTCTTCTTCTCGTGCAGAAGGAAACAGACTGCTCTGCCTTCATAGAAATACTACGGCGGGTCCTCTATTACTGAACGTATATTCCCTGCCTGATTCATGCTCTGAGGCAAATCACTCGCCGCAGAGCCGCTGCAAGGAGGTGTTACTGTCATGCAGGCGATTTTTGAAACATTATTTGATATTGTCTACCTTCTCACTGTAATCATACTGGGAATTCGGATGATCAAAGGATCCCGCGGGATCAGGCAATATCAGCTTTTTGGTATGATGGCTGTGGTTCTGGGATGCGGCGACGCATTTCATCTGATTCCCCGTGCCGTAGCTTTGTGCACTTCAGGACTGGAAAACTTCACTTCTGCCCTTGGCGTCGGGAAGCTCATCACATCCATTACCATGACTCTTTTTTACGTGCTTCTATATTATGTCTGGCGGTCCCGTTATCAGATTACCGGACAGAACGACCTGACTGCTTCGGTCTGGATTCTGGCTGCAGCACGCATCATACTGTGCATGATGCCGCAGAATGCATGGACAAGCATGAATCCGCCGCTTTCCTGGGGAATTCTCCGGAATATTCCGTTCCTGCTGCTGGGTCTTCTGATCATCGTTCTGTTCTGGAAGCATACCCGGGGTGGGCAGGATCAGCCCTTCCGGTTTCTGTGGCTGACGATCGTCCTCAGCTTCGGATTTTATGTTCCGGTCGTCCTTTTTGCTGACACAGTACCTGCTGTCGGCATGCTGATGATCCCGAAGACCTGCGCCTATGTCTGGACCGTACTGATCGGATATTTTGCAATGAAAGGAAGTATCGCAGAAAAATGAAAAAATGTCAGAATCCCTCACTTGTCTATGCCATTGCCGCCATGGCCGGAACCGCCGGGATCGGTCCCATTCTCACCGACATCGGGATCCTTCGGCATCGGCATCCTTCTGCTGCTCTTTTCCCTGCGGAAGCTGGCGGAAAGGCTGGAATAGCACCATGAAAAAACGTCCCGCTTTTCACGTAAAAAAGCACACTCTACTTGCCATCGCCGGGTGTGTATGGCTTCTGGCAGGATTTAATGTGGCAAGGCTCGGCCTGATTTCCTATGGAAGGCTGACTCGAATTTCCGCCGTTCATATCCTGCTCTCCCTGCTGGTGTTCTGCGCTTTCGGTTTCATGTTCGCCAAAATGAGCATCAGGCACCGGAAGCGGATCCACGGTTATGAAGAAGAATGGAAGCCGGTCTGGCATTTTTTCGACCTGCGCTCCTACTGCATTATGGCGGTCATGATGGGCGGAGGCATTGCCCTGCGTGCGTCCGGTCTGGTCCCGGATGTGTTTATCGCTGTGTTTTACACCGGCCTGGGCTGTGCCCTTGCACTTGCCGGTGTTCTGTTCTGGATCCTGTTTTTTCTCCGCAAAACATATGTAGAGGAAGAGTCGCGGCCTGTCAACGATAAAAAAAGTCCCCAAACCTTCGATTTTCAAGGGTCTGAGGACTTTTATTCTTTTTCTGTTTAATTGACTTGCAATTAGTCAGCTACATACGGCAGCAGAGCAACGATTCTTGCTCTCTTGATTGCTGTGGTGACTTCTCTCTGGTGCATCGCGCAGGTACCAGTGATTCTCTTCGGCAGAATCTTGCCTCTTTCGGTCACGTACTTTCTCAGCTTTTCTACATCCTTGTAGTCAATTCTTTCGGTCTTATCCGCGCAGAACTGGCATACTTTCTTTCTTCTCATGCCGCCGCGTCTCTTATCCATCATGGTCATTCTCTCCTTTCTGCTCGCTTTCTCTGCGAAGCAAATGCATCTTAGAACGGGATATCTTCGTCAATTGCGGAGAATCCTTCCGGTGCTGCATCGAAACCGCCGGAAGGTGCAGAACTCTTTGCTGCAGGACGTGAAGCCTGCCGCTCATTTCTGTCTCCCCATTCCAGGAATTCTACTCTGTCAGCTACAACATCTGTGGTGTAAACGGTTGCGCCATCCTTATTGGTATAGCTTCCGGTCTGCAATCTGCCCTGAATTCCAACCAGTCTGCCCTTTGCCAGATACCGCTCGCAGTTTTCAGCCTGTTTACCGAACACTACAACATTTGGAAAGTCAGTCTGCTTTTCGCCATTCTGTCTTGGCGGTCTGTCAATCGCCACAGAAAATCTGCAAATCGCCATCTGTGTTCCGGCAGAATAACGTACTTCAGGATCTCTCGTCAGTCTTCCGATCAATACAACACTGTTCATATTACACCTCGTTCTTATTTTTCATCCTTGTTGATGATGATGTGTCTGATCACGTTGTCAGAAATCTTCAGCTTTCTGTTCAGCTCGTAAGGCAGGGTCGGATTGCCCTTGAATTCAACTACTACGTAGTATCCTTCTTCTTTCTTATCGATCGGATAAGCAAGCTTTCTCATTCCCATAACCTCTACTTTTTCAACCTCACCATCTGCAGCAATGATCGCCTGAACGTTTTCTACTGTTGCATCCTTGGCCGCATCTTCTAAAGCAGGATCGATAATGAACATAACTTCGTAATTAATCATTTGTTTCACCTCCCTGTGGACT
>JALEHL010000026.1 GCA_022770665.1 Bacillota bacterium | reverse complement strand
ATGATTTTTCGATATCTTCCATTAAGTCCTGCATGTTCATTTCAGTGATGTTTTCACTCATGGTAGCAATAACCTCCTTAATTACGCATTCAGGTGTCGATGCACCTGCCGCAATACCTATTTTATTACATTTTCGCAATTGTTGCAATGGTAAATCTTCTATTTTTTCGACAAAATAGCTATTTTCGCAATAATTTTTTGAAATTTCCCAGAGTTTTCTAGTATTGGAACTCTCTTTCCCTCCAACAATTACCATTGCATCACTCTTTGCAGCAAGTGCAATACACCCGTTCTGCCGGTCCGTGGTCGCACTGCAGATGGTATTGCGAACGGTGATCTCTTTTCCTTTCTGCTGCAGGATGTTCACCACCGTGTCCAGCGTTTCTTTTCGGATCGTTGTCTGACACACAAGAAACAGATTATCCTCCCTGATCGCATCGGCTTCTTCCGCGTTTGCTACAATCACTGCCTCATTGCCGCACCAGCCGGCAATGCCCCGGACTTCCGGATGATTCCGATCACCGACGATCACAACCTGATACCCGTCTTCCCAGGCCTTTCTTGCCAGTGTGTGAATTTTGCTCACAAACGGGCAGGTGGCATTCACGATCTGGATTCCTCTGCACTCTGCCTCTTCAAAAAAATCTGCCGGTTCTCCATGAGAACGGACGATAACGATGTCCCCCGCTCCAGCCTGCTCCAGCCTGTCAATGATCTTCACGCCGCGGGATTCCAGATCATCTGTCACAAAACGGTTATGAATCAGGGGACCGCAGGTATAGATCGGCTTTCCATCTGTTTTTCCGATCTGCTCTTCGGTTTTCATCAGTGCCCGCTTCACACCGAAGCAGAAACCGGAATTTTCAGCCCTTTTTATCTCTATCATAGGAATTCTCCAAACTTTCCAGGAATTTTTTAAAGGAAGCTTCAGAGCCGTTCTCTGTCGGACGGTAGTACTTCACCTTCTGTGCCTCCAGATTATCCGGCAAATACTGCTGGTCCACATATCCGCCAAAATCGTGGGGATACTTGTATTCTGCGCCATATCCCATTTTTTTTGCCCCCTGATAATGGGCATCTTTCAGATGGGAAGGAATATCATCAATTTTTTTCGTTTTCAGATCCGCAGATGCTGCCTGATATGCGGCCATCACCGAGTTGGATTTCGGCGCCGAGGCGAGAAGAATCACAGCCTGGCTCAAATTAATCGCCGCTTCCGGCAGTCCGACCATGGAGGCAGCCTGCACACAGGCAGTGACGATTGAGATCGCAGACGGGTAAGCCATCCCGATATCTTCGCTGGCAATCACCAGGAGCCTCCTTCCGATCATCTGAATATCCGCCCCGCCATCGATCAGGCGTGCAAAATAATGAATGGCAGCATCCGGATCGCTGCCGCGAATGGACTTCTGCAGCGCAGAGAGCAGATTATACCGGTCATCCTTTTTATCATAGAAACCGGACTTTCTCTGCATCGCTTCCCCCACAAGATCTCTGGTAATGGTCTGGCCTTTCCCCAGGTTGTCCACAATGAATCCAAGTGTATCCAGGGCGATGCGGGCATCTCCGCCTGCCAGGATCCCGATCAGTTCCAGCGCATTCTCTTCATATGGAATTTCAAGGTTTCCAAATCCCTTTTCCCGGTCCTCCAGCGCCCGGCGAACGATGGTGACCAGCTGTTCCGGGCTGAGTCGGCGAAATTCGTAAATATTCCTTACTCGGCTAAGAACGGCATTATTCACAGAAAAATATGGATTTTCTGTTGTGCTGCCGATAAATCGGATCACACCCTCCTCCAGAGCTTTCAGCAGAGAATCCTGCTGCAGTCTGTTCCATCGGTGGAATTCATCAATATATACATAGGTCGTCTTTTTTTCCAGTCCAAAGAACCGGACACGTGCGCTGTCCAGCAGCTCCTTCAGTTCTTTGGTGCCAGTCACAGAAGCATTGATCTCGTGAAATTCTCCATCCATTTCTCTGGCAATAATTCGCGCCAAGGTTGTTTTTCCTGTACCGGGCGGACCGAAAAAAATGGCAGAATCAAAGGTTCTGTTCCGGATTGAATTGTAAAACAGAGATCCTGGATACATGAAATGCTCCTGGCCCACAAACTCCTCCAGCCGTTCTGGACGCATTCTGGTCGACAATGGTATCATTTCCGTTTTCCCTTCAAAATAGATTTTCTGCGGTTATTCAAACGATGCAACGAAAACGTCCTCGACTTCTTTCTCTTCCAGTTTTTCCAGAGCATCCAGCGCTTTCTCCTTCGTATCCATAACCGGACTGATTACTTTAAACACATCATCTGCTTTTATAATTTCTGTCGTAATCCCCTGCTGACTCAGTGACGCTGCCATTTTCTCAGCTGCCTCTCTCGTGGAAAAAGCGCCGAACTGCAGTGCAAAACCGCTCTCTGGCACCGCACTCTCCGATTCTTTTTCCTCTTTGATCCCGGATGTGCTGGCTTCCGTTTCCGTTTTCTTTTCCTTTTCTTTTTCCCCTGTATTTTTCTCTTCTGCAAGTCTGGCAGGCGACTCGTCTGCATCATATCCGATAAGCGGGCCCACCACAAAACGTGCAGTCAGAAATCCAAGGAAAACCGCCAGTACCATTATACCAAGAAATGCACCGAATTTCACCTTCGATTTTTGTCCCGGTGCCTTTCTTTTTCTTATCCGACGTCGCGCCGTCTGCCTGTTCATGTACACACCTCCGTCTGCTTGACCGCACTGATCTGATCATCCTTCTCTTCTATTGTATGAGCAGGCGCTGTAAATATGTCAGAAAGGGTTTTCGCTCCCCTCTGTCATATTTTCGATCATCTGGTCTGCCGCAGCAAGCAAACTTCCGAACGACAGAGATTCTTCTGTTATTTTTTTCATCAGAAATTGCAGCTGCTTTTCTCCTTCTGCATCTGTCATTCGTTTCAGGTCATAAAGCAGCAGTGTCATTTTCTTTGCAGCGGAAACAGGTTCGGGATCCGGAATGTACAGGATCCGTATTCTCCCATCTCTGTCAAAATAGATGGTGTCTTCTGTCAGGATCATTTTTTCAGGAAACAGGAGCCAGTCACAGCATAACTGCAGACTGCGAACGATCTCTCTGAAAAGCAGCATCAGACTTTCTGCCGGAAGATTCCGGACACCACGAAGCCTGTGAAACCCCTCAATGCAGCAAAATTCCCGGATCTGTAATCCATCCCGGATGATTTCTGCCGGAAAGACCGCCGGACAGCCGCCTGCTGCCAGTCGCTCGCAGATGTTCTCAAAGGGCAGAGTTTCCGCAGAGAACCGGACATTCCGGTACTTATTCAGAAGAACCACCTCCTCCGCAGAGGCGGCAGGCCGTATATCCTTTTCTCACTGCATCCTCCAGCTGCATCTCCGCTGCTTCATTCTTTTCTTCTGCTTCCCGCTTTACAACCGAACAGGAAGCACTGTGATATTTCTCTCCGTATCGGAGGTAGACCAGAACCTTCTGCGAGACGCCGCCGCTGGTGAATGCTTCTTCATCCAGCGGAACAGCATCCCGCAGGGTACCGGCAAATCTCCTGGTCAGCAGCTTTTCTGTAAATACAATTTCACCGTGAATTCCCGCCGGGTTATGTACGGTAAACTTTGCTTCCGCTGTAATCCCTGTCAGGTCATCCATACCTCCTGCAGGAATGTGGCGACGCACATTTTTTACCTTGAAATCTGTCAGTGCCTCACATTCATTCCGGACACTCTTTTCTATTTTTCTGCAAAGGGAAACAGTATCCATATATGATCTGTAATATAGATTGATGTCCTTCATTTCACATGCGGTCACAAAACTGATCATCTGACAGATGGAAATGATCCGGATAATCAGTGCCAGTGCCACAACTGCCAGAATGCAGAGCGGCAGTGTCAGCACTGCTTCAACCAGATAACTTCCCTGTTTCGGCATTCTCTTCCGCAATCTGTCTGTCGTACGTCTCGGTAAATTCATGTTTCTCTCCATTCACCTGCAGAGTAAACTGCACGCCTGCGTAATAATCTTCCAGCAGAAAGCAGTCACAATACAGATATTTCATGTTGATCTGAATCAGATCCATGATCCGCAGGAGCCGGGTCTTTTCCGGCACGGCATTGATCATGATCCGCAGATAGTCCACATAGTTCTGCCCTTCCGTCACAGGCGGATTCACATATTTCTGCTGTGCTGTCTCTGTGTCTGCCATGGCATTTTCCAGTGTCAGCGCCCAGTTCTGATCCTGCTTGAGCAGAGGGACGGTCTTCTGGTCATACAGAAGGCGGACGTCATTTTCTGCTTCCGCATAAGCCCAGAGTTCCAGCAGAACGCCCTGGGTCACAGCGGCTTCCGGTCCCGGTGTCATAACAGATGCCACAGTCATGGCGGCCTCCCGTTTTTCCGAAGATCCGTAAAGGTAGGTCAGGTTCAGCAGATTCCGCAGAAGAGTCAGCTTCTTCCGGACTTTTTTTTCTGAGCCGGCATCACTGGGATTTCCAGTAAGAATGTATTCGACCTCATTCTGCAAAAAAGTGTCTCCCAGCTCCGCGGTCCCCCCATCATGCTGAAAATAGGTGAAAATATACTGATTTACCAGGGAAGAACCGATCAGACTCCGGATTCCAGCACCGTCCCTGATCTTCGATACGATGCCGGCAATATCCGTTTCTGTCCGTGCGCCTGCTGACGGCAGACCATCCAGGATCCACCGGCTGGTGATGCTCCGGTTTCCGGCATTCCCGCAGGATGCCGCATCTTCTGTCATCTGTCCGGTTTTTCCTCCCTTTTTGTTCAGTCCGCAGGGCTTGTTTCCGAACCGGACCGCCTCTTCAATCTGCTGTTTCAGGTTCTCCGGCTCTGCCAGGCTGTACTGCTTCAGACTGCTGCAGGCAGAGCCCTCATAATTGATATATTTTTTTTCACCGAAGGTGTACACTGCCAGGGAATCCAGCTTTTTTTCCACGGTCACCTCATCCCCCAGAAAGCCGAACAGGCCATACCGGTCCTTCAGATTCAGGTCGTATTCTGCCAGAATGCTGGTTCCCCACAGTCTTCCGAAATCTTCTGCCGTGCTGAAAACGGCCATATTTCCTGCCGCAGACAGTACCGCACCTGTCATGATCAGCATGGCGCTGAAAATCAGAACAATTGCAACGGTAAAAGATCCCCTCCGGTTTCTCACTGGCTGCTCACCTCCTTTCCCGCATCCAGAAGCCGATCATGCAGTCTGATCACTTCTGTCTCCTTTTTCTGATACACGTCCTTCCTCTTTTCCGCACAGCTTCTGGTCTGTTCTGCCAGACTGCTGTAAAAAGACAGCAGCAGCGCGATCAGTGCAGCCATCACCAGAACCGTAACCGGCAGCACCATCGCTGCTTCCACGATCTGGCTTCCGCTCCGTTTTCTAAAACTTCGCATTGCTGAGAGATGAAAAGGTATTGTCCACGAAATCCCCGATCTGGGATTTGAAAACAAGACCAAGGGTGACCGCAATCGCGACCAGAATGGCCACCTGAACCATTTCCATCCCCTGCCGGTTTCCAAGCACTGTATACAGACAGTGCTTCCTCCCCTGTTTTTTCTTATTCATCATCTTCTCCTTTCCGGCTGCCTCCGGCAGCCCTGTCAGTTCATCTGCAGCATCGCCGGTCCTGCTGTTACCAGCAGAAGCGCCATCAGCAGCAGCCCCAGCGGAAAGCTCATCTTGCTTTCTGCAATCCGGATCTTTTCCAGAACCGTACGTCTTCTCTCCTTCCACAGGTATTTGCTTTCTGCATCCAGCTTTTCCCACAGGTCTGTTCCTTTCTCCAGATTTTCCATCATGATTCCTGCCGCACGCATCATCTCCTTCACCCCGCTGTCCCGGCAGAACTGGTAAAAAAGCGAGATCACATTTTCTCCGGTTTCCATGCTTTCCTGATGGAGCCTGCAGATTTCCCTGTGAAACGGCTTTCTCGCCTTTTCCGGCATGTCTTCATATCCACGGGCAATCCGATGGAATGCTGCCTGCAGGATCATGCCGCTGTTCATAAGAAGCAGAATCTGGCTGAGAAAAGAAGGAAGCACCTGAAGATATCCTTCCCGTATTTCTTTTTCCACTTTCCCCGTCTTCCGTTTTTCAGAATGCAATCCGATTCACCCTTTCCATCATCAGGACTGCTGCAAGAATCAGTCCCAGCGCGAGGGAAGAGACCATCATTCCTGCAGGCGATGACGTCAGCGGCAGAAGAAAGTCTGGAGAAGTGATTTTGAGAAAAAGCAGAAGGAGAAAAGGCGCTGCCATTATGATCCGGCCTTCAAACTGTTTCTGCACCATCATGGAAGTCAGCTCCCTCTCCAGTTCGATCCGGTCTCCGATCACTTCTGTTGCGCGATCGATGGCCCGGACCAGGTCGGCACCGGATTCCCTGCAGTTTTCGCAGACCATCGCAAAATCTGAAACGTCCTGCAGTCCGCAGCGCGCTGCAAAATCTTTCAGAACATCGATATCTCTTTCATTGCCCTCTTTCATCCGCCGCACCATACCGGCAAGCTCCCGGATTATAAGGTCCTTTTCACCGTATGTGCCCTTCCAGAAACCGATGGATTCCTCCAGCGCCTGTCCGAGGCTCCTTCCGGCAGATACGCACGAGGATACCGAATACAGCACATCCCGGAACTGCAGCAGAAGCGTGCGTTTTCTTCTTTCTACCTGCCACAGAACATACCTGGGCTTCACCAGAAGAAAGAGGAGCGCCCCCAGCAGCAGACCTAAGCCCGGCCGGTCATAAAACAGCCATCCGGTTCCTGCACCGGCAGCGGCGGATCCTCCAAGCAGCAGGATATAGTCATGTACGGATAAATCCCAGGTCTCGTAGTTTTCCAACAGTCTCACCTCCTTTCCAGAGGAGCTTCCGGCATTTTCTCAGCGGATTGCCCGAAGGCAGAAGCTGCCCGTCCTCCCTGCGTGCCATCAGAGGATTCAGATGGAACCTGCCGTTCTCATACCCCTCTATTTCTACGATTTCCACCACCCGCCTGCGACCGCCCTCCACCTTTTCCAGATGGACCATGATATCCAGCGCTTCCGCGATCTGTGCCCGGACGGCATCCACCTGCAGCGGAACGGCCATCAGGTACATGGTTTCCAGTCGGCGGAGCATTCCCTCCACAGAGTTTCCGTGCCCGGTACTCATGCCGGAATGGCCGGTATTCAGCGCCTGAAGCATATCCAGCACCTCGCTTCCCCGTACCTCACCTACAATGATCCGGTCCGGACGCATCCGCAAGCTGCTTTTCAGCAGTTCCGACATGGTAATTTTTCCCTTCCCCGCAGCATTGCTGTTTCTGCATTCCAGATGCACGATGTTCTGCACCCCCGCCAGCTTCAGCTCGCTGGAATCCTCAATGACGATCACCCGCTCCTGCGGCGGAATATACTGGGACAGTGCGTTCAGGAAAGTCGTTTTCCCCGAGGAAGTGCCTCCGCTGACGAAAATGTTGTACCCGCATTCCGTCAGACCGGCTAGAAGCGCTGCACCGGTTTCTGTCACCGTGCCGCTGCCGATCAGGCTTTCCATTGTCATGAAATTCTCGGAAAATTTCCGGATCGTAAGAATCGGGCCGTTCACTGCCACATTCCGATATACCCCGTTCACTCTGGACCCGTCTTCCAGCCTGGCATCGACGATCGGTTTCATTTCATTAATCTCTCTGTGTACCTGTGCCGCGATGCTGCGCATGATCTCTTCCAGTTCTTCCACAGAATCAAAGGCATCCGGCCACCGCTGCAGACTGCCGTTTTTTTCCACAAAGATATGCCGGTATCCGTTTACCATGATCTCCGTCACCGACGGATCCTCCATCAGAGGCTGCAGAATCCCGAGCCTGCAGCGGGTCCTGTAAAACAGCCGCCGGATCATGGTATCCAGCTGTTCCATGCTGCAGCCTGAAGCTGCTTCTTCTGCAAATACCAGGTCCACGATCCGCTCCATCGCCTCTGCGTCGTCCTGTGGCGGATTCTCCCGCACACTATGCCGGAATGCTTCCAGCATCCGCTTAAAAAATTCTTCCATTGTATACGTGTCATTCCTTTATTGTAATTATTTCACATCTCAGGTAAATAATAAAACAGTTGCAGATCGTTTGCAACTGTTTTCGTTCGTCAGGATTCGACAGGAGACGACATGCTCTTCCTTTTTTCGTTTCGGCTGGACACCATTCGGTACAATTCGACGAGATTTTACAGTCATTTCATCAGAATTTCTACGAGATTTTTTATGCCGATTGCGTAATTTTTGCTCATGCTGATCGAAATGCTCTTTCGGGCCGGATCGCTACGGAAGCTTTCCGGATCCTCCATGATCTCCACTGCACCGTCCGATCCGATCCGGCTTGCCGCTCCATGATTCCGGATCAGAATCCGTCCGTCTCCTTCAGATTCCTCCTCCAGAGCCGTCCGGCTGTCACGGCAGTCCGCGATTTCAACCAGATGACTGCAGAAATTCATTTCTTTTTTCATTTCTTTTTTCATTCCGTTCTGCACTTCGTTCTGAAGAGATTCCGTCCTGTTCCACTGGCTGCGGCAGCCCAGATCCACAAGGATCCGGTCATACTCCTGCTGCAGACAGAGAAGAAGGCGGATTCTTTCCTCCGCCGCAAGCCCGCAGACAGAGGGAATCTGCTCCATGCCGTAACTGTCACAAGCCGCATAGGCTGCCACAGAGCAGGGAAGTTGATGGAGTTTACGATACAGCAGTTCTTTTGCGCTCCGAACCGATGGTGCCGGCAAGTCTTCTTCCGCCGAATAGATTCGCAGGCCATTCTCACCTGTCAGAGGAAAACAGAGCACTTTCTCCCCATAGGCTCCTGCCAGCATGCGCCCCGCCGTTACCACTGCAGCAGATGTGCCGCAGCCGCCGGTACGGCCCAGAAATCCTGTGATCCTTCCGCCGCGCTTTCCCTCCCGGTATTCCGCAGAAGAAAGATCGCCTCCCCGCGCCCCGTGTGTCTCATGCGCCCGGTCCGCTGCAGCCAGAATCTCTCTGCACAGCTGTGAGACTCTGCAGGTCACCGGATCCGCGACTACAACAGCGGGAAATTGCGCTTTCTTCCCGTTCTCCACTCCTTCCAGCTCTGACCTTCTGTCCGTCAGAAGCACCGTATAACGCCCTTCCTGCAGTGTTTCCCGCTGCAGCGTCTCTGTGACCTCAAGCAGAAATCCGTTTCCGCTCTCTGCAAGTCCCCGGGCGACTGCCCGGCCAAAAGCCGGGTCCTTCATCCATACAGCAATCCAGACAGGTTTCATTTTTTTCCTCTCTTTCTCACTGCTTCCCTTTGCGTTTCCAGAATATTACATTTCTTTGTGGCTGTCAAGGGTTTCCTTCTGGTTTTTCTGGTTTTTCTGATTTTTCTGATTTTTCTGGTTTTTCTGATTTTTCCTGTTTTCCGCCCATCCGGCTTCCGATTCCTGTGCCTCGCTCAGCTGACGCAGTTTTTCCAGTGCCTGCCGCAGCGTTCCCACTTCGTCGATCAGCCCCATCTCCACAGCCTCCGGCCCAAACAGGAGCGTACCCACGTCGTTAGCCATATTGGATGTGCAGTTCATCTTCTCCTCGATCACCTCTCGTGACGCTCCGGAATGTTCCGTGATAAAATCAACCACCCGCTCCTGCGTCCGCCGCATATACGCGAAAGTCGGCTCTGCGGTAATCAGAGTTCCCGAAGTGCGGATCGGATGCAGCGTCATCGTCGCAGATTTCGCCACAAAAGAATAGTCTGCTGATACAGCCAGCGGGATCCCGATACTGTGGCCGCCGCCAATGACCAGTGACACGGTCGGTTTGGAAATACCTGCCACCAGTTCTGCCAGAGCCAGACCTGCCTCCACATCACCGCCCACCGTGTTCAGCAGCAGCAGCAGTCCGCGGATATCGGGGTTTTCCTCCACCGCGATCAGTTCCGGGATCAGATGCTCATATTTGGTTGTTTTGTTCTCCTGGGCAAGCACCGTGTGCCCTTCCACGCATCCGATGATGGAAATGTACTGAAACGGACTTCGAAACGAACTCCCGCTGGTCAGCATGCCCAGCTCCCGGATCAGATCCGTGCTGCTGCTGTCTCCGGAATCCTGCCCTTTCCGCTCCCTGTCCTTTTCTTTTTCATCACACATATTCGAACCTCTTTTCTCGTAATATTTACTACTATTATTCAGCAAAGGAGCGTGTTTTATGCGGTTAAGCGAGATTGGCGACAAAGAAGTGGCCGACATTTCCAAAGGCAGCCTTCACGGGAAACTATGGGATGCTGAAATACTTTTCGATGAGCGGACCGGTGCAATCC
The DNA here is from genome assembly GCA_022770665.1 of Bacillota bacterium. Taxonomy (GTDB): domain Bacteria; phylum Bacillota; class Clostridia; order Peptostreptococcales; family Anaerovoracaceae; genus RGIG7179. The sequence continues at coordinate 43,472 of JALEHL010000026.1, read as the reverse complement.
AGACGCTCCTGGTTCCGGATTTTCAGAGCAGAGATCGGCACATGCGCGGGGAGTTGCAGCTTCCGTGGAATTCGATTATAATTATAGGGGAAGATATTATTCTATTTAAATCTTGATTACGGAGCAAAATCTATGCGCACGGTTTTTCAAAAACGTCTGGTCCTTCTGGTGCTTCTGTCTCTGCTGGTTTTTCCGGCGTTCGCCGGATGCGGCAGAGCCGCGGACCAGAAGCAGACCGGCCAGTATCAGGTACATACAGAGATGGTCTTTCTGGAAAACGGCCGCGGATCTTACACGCTGGCCGAATTCGCCATACCGGAAGATTCTTATGAAGGCCGGCCCGCCGGTGCAGAAGGCCTGACGACCGGCACCGGCGGCTGGCCCATGGTGGCGGTGGCTCACGGCTTCACCGGCACCATGGACAGCGGCGGAGCAGCGGAGCTGATCCGCCGGCTGGCCGCAGCAGGAGTCGCAGCCGTACGGGTGGATTTTGACGCGTATCTAACACCGGAAAAAAATGATGATCCGTCAAATCGCGCCTGCGAATACACTTTGCAGGATATGGAGGATGACCTGACACTGGCTCTGCGATATGCCTGCAGTCACTATCCGATTGATGAAAGCCGGCTTGGTATCTACGGACGCAGTATGGGCGGACGGGTGGCCATGATGATGGCCAATGAGAGTTACGGCGGTTTTTCCTATCAGGCCATGGCACTGGTTGCTCCTGCCGGAAACAGTCAGGCCATGATCTACTTCATGGGTGGTCAGAAGCGCTGGGAGGAAATGAAAAAGCAGGCTGCGGAGGACGGCTTCGTGCAGTATCGGCAGCTGCGTCTCCGGCCGGACTGGTTCACACAGTTTGAAGCCTATGATCCGTGCGCCCACGGGAATTCATTCGGCGCCAGGCCGGTGCTGGTCATATGCAATACCGAGGATTATGTCGTGACCGACGAAACCAGCCGGCAGTGTGCGGCTGCCTATGAAAACAGCCAGGTGATCGAAGTCACTACCGATGACGGCCACGGCTATGAAATGAGCCGGAAAAAATCCGATCTGAAAGACAAGCTCATGGATCAAATCGTCTCTCATTTCGCAGAAAACCTCTAAAAGTCTTTTCATTTTCCGAAAAGACTTTTTTTTCGCGTTCGGCCGAGTTCTCCGGCCAGGTCTTTTCTTTCTGAAAATATCATGAAATTTTAAAACTCTGACTATTTGCTGTTGACAATATCGATATTCGATAATATAATAGCAGCAAGAAATATCGATAATCGATAAAAGGAGGGGTATGATGCCGAGAGAGAAATTTCAGACTTTGACGGAGCAGATGTTCTATATTCTGCTCTGCCTGCAGAACGAATGCTGCGGCACGGACATAATGGAAACCGTGCAGCGAATGACCGGCGACCGGGTGCAGATCGGGCCGGGTACCTTGTACAATCTGTTGGAGAAATTTCTGGAAGCCGGTATGATTGAGGAAACCGCCGCAGAAGGAAGAAAGCGGAGCTACCGCATTAACGCTGCAGGGCGCGCTGCGCTGGATGCAGAGTACCGTCGGCTGGAGCAGCTGGCAGAGGATTACCGCCGTTTTACTGCCTGGCCGGAAGCTGCGGCCACTTTGCGCGTGGATGCTGCGAAGGATAAGGATTTATGCCTGAATATCAGAGAGGAGAGCGGGCTATGAGTCGGAAAGATCACTCGAAGACCGAACAGATACGCTTCAAACACATCCGGTTTTATGATTATACCGGCATTGCGCGCCATCTGGAGTCCATGGCAGAAAAAGGCTGGCTTTTGAAAGAATGCGGCCGGGTCTTCTGGCGTTATGAAGCGATTCCTCCCCAGAAGATTCACTTTGCTGTCACCTACCGTCCGGAACTGTCCGATTTTGATCCGCTGCCGGATCGAAACCGGGAATTGTACCGTGAACTCTGCGAATCGGCGGGCTGGACACGGATTGCAAGTCGTCAGAGCATGCAGATCTTCTGCAGCCGGGACAGCAAACCGGTACCGCTGGAGACCGATCCTGTGACGCAACTGGACACCATCAGCCAGACCATGCGGAAAAATCTGTATCCAGGCTGGATCCTTCTTATCTTTCTCTGCTGTCTCCAGTTTGTTCAGGTTCCTTCCAGAATCATCCGCAATCCGGTCAGCTTCTTCTCCAGTCCGCTGAATACCATGATTCCGCTGCTGTATCTTTTTCTCCTGCTGGCAATCATTGCCGAAATGATACCGTATTTTCTCTGGAAGAAAAAGAGCGAGGCGGCCGTGGCCGCCGGTGCCGACACCTTGCCGGATTCCCGAGCCGGACGGGGCAGATTCCTGTCCATTGCAGCTTTACTGCTTTCCGCACTCTGCCTGATTCCGGTATTTCTGTTCCAGCCGGAGGTGACCTCTTCCGGTGTTCTCCTTGCACTTGCTGTGATCGCCATTGTGGTTTTCCTTGTCAACGGGATCCGGCAGCATCTTCAAGAAACCGGTGCATCCCGGAAAAAAAACATGATGATCACCGGGGCCTCCGCTGTTTTCCTTACCCTGGGCTTTCTTGCGGTCTCAACCCTGTTGATTCTGGGATTTGTGATCTATGATGCGCCGTATGCTTCTGAGAAAGAGGAAAGCAACTGGGTGCCTGCCTCGGATGGATCCCTGTATTACTGGGATATGAAGCAAGATGAACTGCTGCTGACGGCAGAGGATCTGACGGATACTGGCGGCTATCCTTATTATTCTTATGAAAACCGTCATCAGGCCACGCCCCTTCTGGCATACAGCGAAATGAGCCAGCTGGCGCCTCCTGTGCAGAGAGAAACACCGCCGGAGCTGGAATATGACGTGGTCGATGTCAAATGGGATGCCTTGTACGAAATGTGTCTCGGCCATTTCCTGGATGACCAACGAATGGCGTACCTGGAACAGACATGGCAGTCTGCCGATGCCTCTGACTGGAGCTGCAGCAGTGCATGGCGCAGATATTCCCGCAATGAACCAGACAGCACCTGGCTTCTTTCAGGTCGTGACCCGCAGAGCGGCCGGCAGCGCATCGCGAAGATTACCTTTTACTGGGAACCGACGAAAGCACAGATTGTCCGAGCCGGAGAAAAGCTTTTCGGCTGAGAAATCGTACGGTGGATGGATTTTGTCGAATCAGAAATCGAGCAAACCCACGAAAAAAGAACCGGGCAAATTGTCCGGTTCTTTCATGCTCCATAGTATTTACGCTTCAATTACAGCTTTCGCCGCCACCTTCGGCAGCAGCTTCTTCATATCCGGCAGAATCGGCGTACCCGGCTTGTCTGAAACAGGCAGACAGCAGTTTTCGTCGAGAATCAGTTCTTTCTCCGTGATGCTGTCCGGATAGTTGAACATGGCCGGTGTCACGTCGTGGGCATAATTCATCCCCGGAACCGCCGCCAGTTCAACGCAGATTGCCTTACCAAGGTCGCTTTCCATCATGCCGCCGACCCAGCAGCCCATTCCTGCCTGCCGGCAGATTGCATTGATATCCAGACAGTTCTGCAGACCACCTGCCCGGCCGGTCTTCACATTGATGTACTGACATGCTTTCATCTCTGCAGCTTCCTCCGCCTGCCACGGTTCGGTGATGGATTCATCCAGGCAGATCGGCGTGTCGATACACGCCTGCAGCTTCGCATGGTGATAAAGATCCCCAACCTGGAACGGCTGCTCGATCATGGCAAGATGGAAGCGGTCCAGACTTTTCAGAAGTTCCCGATCTTCCTGACTGTTCCAGTCATAGCTGGAATTGGCGTCTACATGAATCACTTCATTTGGGAATACGGATCGCACAGCGGCAAGCATGTCATAGTCCCAGCCATGTGCCATCTTCAGCTTCACCCGCTTATAGCCCCGGTCGAAGCTTTTGCCCATTTCTTCAATGAGGGCGTCATAGCTGTCAGCAATGCCGAAACTCTCCCCTACATCAATTTTATCGGTCACAGCACCCAGCAGTTTGCCCAGGGGTACGCCCTGAATGTCTGCCTGCAGTGTCCACCATGCCATCTCGATGCCCGCTTTTGCAAAAGGGGATCCTTTGAAAATCGACATGGCCTGGTTCAGCTGACGAGCACTGTCAAATTCTTTTCCAACGACGGCCGGTGCCAGAAAGCGTTTCGCCAGTTCGAAGATGCCCGGTCCATATTCATAACTGTAGGTAGGTCCCGGTAGCGGACTGGATTCACTCCATCCTTCATGGCTGCCCGAACGCATACAGGTAATCAGCGCGCTGTTTCCCGGATCCGCACCGTAAGCTGTGCGCCATGGGCGGTGAAACCGGTTTTCTACGAGATAAAGTTCAATTTTGTCAATACGCATTTTTTCCTCCTATGGACTGTTTACCTTCGGTTCTTCATCGATCTGCACTTCCGGCATCAGCTCATCATCGATCACGCCCAGAATCTCTTCCAGTTCTTCCACCTGTTCCGGCGAAAACCGCTCGCGGATCCGCTTCATTACCTTGCCGATATAGTCGTAGGTAACACCATAGGTAGTCATGTACTTTTCTGTTACTTCCAGATGATATTCCCGCTTATCTTCCTCACTCTGCACCTTCCGGACATAACCCTTCTTCACCAGATTTCCGACTTTATATGCCGCATTGGGCGCGGAAAGCTGCGCAAAAGAAGCAAATTCATTGATAGTCGGACGCCCCATGGCATAGATCAGTTCCACGCAGAGAACCTCCGTAGCGGACAGCGCGTCTTCGACATTGATATCCTGGTTAAAGACTTTGGAATACAAGCTCAGCTTAAACTTGGTGTAGATATCCGAAAAACTTTTTTCCAGCATTATTTTCACATTTCCTCTCTTGGAATCTGGTACTATTCTAACAAATCGGAGGAACAAATTCAATTCCTGTTTTCCATGTTTCTGCCCATTCTTTCAGAAAAACTGCCGTTAAATCACTCTGTGATTGCAAAAGTCAGTTCTCCTTCGGCCGCAATGCGGCCGTTCACCTTTGCCACCGCCCGGCCGTATCCTACCGGTCCGCGACGCTCCGTCAGTTCGCAGTACAGTTCCAGCACGTCACCCGGCACCACTTGCTGCCGAAAGCGGCAATTTTTGATTCCGCCGAAAACGACCAGCTTCCCGCGGTTTTCCTCTTCCGACAAAATCGCCACAGCCCCGGTTTGCGCCAGTGCTTCCATAATCAGCACGCCCGGCATGATGGGTCGTCCCGGGAAATGTCCCTGAAAAAACGGCTCATTTGCAGTCACGCATTTCACGGCTTTCGCCCACTTTCCCACTTCCATCTCTGTCACCTTATCGATCAGCAGAAACGGATATCGGTGGGGCAGAATCTCCTGGATCTGCCGAATGTCAAGCTGCCCGTTTTCCGGCAGGCTGCATTCCTGTCTCATTTCTCTTTTCTCCATGCTATCTGACCCTCCTGAACAGGATCGACGCGTTATGCCCTCCAAATCCCAGCGAATTGCTCATGGCATAGTCTGTCGCAATGGTGCGGGCTGCATTCGGCACCACATCCAGATCACATTCCGGATCAGGCTCCTGATAACCGATGGTCGGCGGTGCAATCTGCTTCTGCAGTGCAGAGACCGTCAGGATTGCTTCCACCCCGCCGGAAGCTCCCAGCAGGTGACCGGTCATGGATTTGGTGGACGACACGCAAAGATGGTACGCTGCCTCTCCGAACGCCGTTTTGACAGCACGGGTCTCGCATTTGTCGTTCATCGGCGTGGATGTGCCGTGGGCATTGATATATCCCACTTCCTCCGCTTTCACACCGGCATCGTTCAGTGCCATCTTCATGCAGGCTGCGGCGCCGCTTCCGTCCTCCAGAGGTGCCGTCATATGATGGGCATCGCAGGTCACGCCATATCCTGCGATCTCTCCCAGGATCTTCGCTCCTCTCGCTGTCGCATGTTCATAAGATTCCAGCAGAAGCACGCCGGCGCCCTCACCCATGACAAAACCGCTGCGCTGTCTGTCAAATGGAATGGACGCCCGCTTCGGATCTTCTGACTCTGACAGTGCCTTCATGGATGTAAAGCCGCCGATTCCCAGCTCGCTGATGCAGCTTTCTGCACCGCCTGTCAGAAACACATCGGCATAGCCGTCCCGAATCTGTCGAAAAGCCTCTCCAATCGCATTGGAAGCAGAAGCGCAGGCTGTCACCACGCAGGTACAGCTGCCCTTGAATCCAAACTCTATGGCAATGGCTCCCGCTGCCATATTTGATATCGCCATAGGGACAAACAGTGGAGAAACCTTGTCAAAACCGCGCCGCATGCCTTTATAATGTTCCTCTTCGATCACCGAAAGCCCGCCGATGCCGCTGGACACATTGACGCCGCACCGTGACGGATCCTCCACAGACATCTCCAGACCACCCTGCACTGCAGCCTGCCGGGCCGCCACCAGCGCCAGCTGAGTAAACCGTGCTGTCCGGCGTGCCGCCATTTTGTCCATATGATCCAGAATATCGAAACCTTTCAGTTCGCCAGCAACCTTCACTTTCTGCTGCGAGGTATCAAAGCTCTTGATATAATCAATGCCGCAGACACCGTCTGCTGCGGCCTGCCACATCGCCTCTACTGTATTTCCGATGGGTGACACCGCGCCCATGCCGGTGATCACGACCCGTCTCTTCTCCATCATTCTTCGCTCCTCCATCTATATTTTTAATACATGCCGCCATCCACTGCCAGAACCTGCCCGGTCACATAAGAGGCCTGTTCCGATGCCAGAAACGCGATGACTGCTGCCACTTCCTCCGGCCTGCCCATGCGCCCTGCCGGTACAGCCGAAGCGGCTGCTTTCACTGCTGCTTCCGTCATAGCCGCAGTCATATCCGTCTGAATGAACCCCGGTGCCACCGCATTGACCGTAATGCCCCGGCTTGCCACCTCCCTGGCAAAAGATTTCGTCATTCCGATGACCCCTGCTTTGCTGGCCGCGTAATTGACCTGTCCACCGTTCCCCATGAGGCCGACCACGCTGGAAAGATTTACAATTCTTCCGTACCGCTGCTTCATCATCTGTCGGCTCACCGCCTTCATCATCAGAAACGAGCCCTTCAGATTGGTGGCAATGACCTGGTCGAATTCCTCTTCACTCATACGCATCAGCAGATTATCCCGGGTGATTCCGGCATTGTTCACCAGAATATCAATGCGGCCGAATTGTTCCATGGTCCGGCTTACCAGCACGTCACAGTCCTCCGGACAGCTGACGTCCCCCTGTGCCAGCAAAATCTCCACGCCATACTTTTCGCAGGCTGCTGCGGTTTCTTCTGCTGCCCGGCGGTTTCCGGCGAAATTGATCACAATATTATTTCCAGCTGCAGCCAGCACCTCGCAGGCTGCCCGGCCGATGCCCCGGCTGCCGCCGGTAACGATGGCCGTCCTTCTGTTTTCTTTTTGTGTCACGATTCTGCAACCTCCTCCAGCACTTTTTCTAGATCGGTGTACTTTTCCAGAGACAGTACCCGGATCTGCCTGGCCGTTTTCCGCACGAAGCCGGACAGAGCTTTCCCCGGTCCCACCTCAATGATAGTATCGACGCCCGAGGCTTCCATCCGCCGGATCGTATCTTCGAAATATACACTGCTGCAGACCTGCCTTTCCAGCATTTTGCTGACAGAGTCCCCATCCTGAAGGATCTCTCCGGTGCAGTTGAAAATGACCGGAAACGCCATTTCTCCGAACCGGATTTCCGAGAACGCTTCCTTCAGCACTGCAGCAGCAGGCTTCATATAATCCGTATGGAACGGTCCGCTGACTGCAAGGGGAAGACAACGCTTCGCACCTTTTTCTGATGCAAGTTCCGCCGCCTGATCTACCGCATCTTTCTGTCCTGCGATGACAATCTGTCCCGGGCAGTTAAAGTTGGCGGTCTGCACCAGTTCTCCGGTCTGGGCAGCCGCCTGTGCGCAACAGGCGGCGACTGTTTCCCGATCCAGCCCCAGTACCGCCTTCATGGCGCAGTCCACACCTTCTGCTGCCCTTGCCATGGCGTCAGCCCGCAGACTCACCAGACGGATCGCCGTCTCCGCATCAAACACGCCCGCTCCTTCCAGCGCAGAATATTCCCCCAGGCTCAGGCCTGCTACCATCGCCGGTTCAATGCCCTTCTTCCGCAGTTCCGGCAGAAGCAGCGCATTGATACCGGCTGCGAAAGCCACCATCACCGGCTGCGTATTTCTTGTATCGGAGAGTTTCTCTGCAGGTCCGTGGAATGCCAGCTCCCGCTGCGCCTCCGGCAGAAGATCGAAAATCTTCCGAAAGGTTTCTGATTCCTGATAAAAATCCATGCCCATGCCGGGGTTCTGACTTCCTTGTCCGGCATACATAAGTCCTAATTTCATGCTTTTCTCCAATCTTCTTCCAGCTTTTTCATCAGCAGCTCCACCGTGGTCATTTCGTTCACCTTTCCCACATTGGCTCCGCAGAAAAACAGGCCTTCCTCGTAATTTCCCTCCCAGGCGCTGATCAGTGCCTGATTGATGCAGTATGGCGTTTCCGACGGGCTGCATCCGTGAATACAGCGGATGCACCGCTTCGGCGGAATCCTTTCTCCTGCCCCCACCTTTCGGATCAGCGGCGTTCGCAGGCCACGTCCCGGCATGCCCACAGGGCTTTTCAGAATCGTCATATCTTCCTCTGCCGCATGGAGAATCACGTCTTTGAATCCCTGACTGGCATCACATTCCCGACAGGCGATGAACTGTGTCGCAATCTGCACGCCGCCGGCGCCAGCCCGCTTTACCGCCTGCATATCCTGCCGGTCATATACGCTTCCTGCAGCGAAAACGGGCAGCCCTCCTGCTTCCAGGCAGACTTCCTCCACCAGCCGCGGCAGCGTTTTCGCCGTTCCTTCAGTCACTTCCTGCCTGCTGAATCCCAGATGTCCGCCGGCCCGGCTTCCTTCCACCACCACAAAATCCGCATTTCTGCTATGGCGTTTCTTCCAGAAATTCAATACAGATCGTGCTGCCCTGCCGCCGGATACAATCGGTGCCAGGAGTACATCAAAGCCCTTCGTCAGTTCCGGCAGCCGCAGCGGCAGACCGGCTCCGGAGATCACCGCGTCGATGCCTTCTTCACAAGCGGTCCGGATCATCTGGTCATACCGTGTCGTCGCCACCATGGCGTTGACAGCCAGAAGCCCCCGGCCTCCGGAAATCTTTCTGGCACGGCGGATCTCTTTCCGCAGTGCTCTGCAGTCAGCTTCCTCTGTATTCTCATAGAAATCCGGTTCCCGGAACCCGATATTTGCAGTGGAAATAACCCCCATCCCTCCGCAGGCAGCCACTGAACCGGCCAGTCCTCCCAGGGAGATGCCGATCCCCATACCGCCCTGAATCACAGGAATCTCCAGTTTATCCAATCTGTTCATATTCTCTTACCATATCCTCGAAAATCTGCCGCAGCGGCCGGATCTCACGGATCATTCCGCTGACCTGTCCAGCCATGAGCGAGCCGTTTTTTATATCTCCATCGACCACAGCCTTTCGGAGGGAACCAAGAGTAAACTTCTCCAGCTCCATCCGGTCGGCGCCTTCCTGTTCCATCTTCAGGTATGCACGGGTCATGGGATTGCGCAGGCATCGGACCGGCGCGCCGGCAGTCCGTCCCGTTACGATCGTCGACTGATCGCCGGCTTTCAGAACGGCTTCTTTATATGCCGGATGGATTGGGCACTCGATGCTTGCCAGCAGGCAGGTTCCTACCTGAACCCCGCAGGCTCCCAGATCAAAAGCGGCTTTCATTTGCCTTCCGCAGGCAATTCCTCCCGCTGCAATCACAGGCAGACCGACGGCATCACAGACCTGAGGCACCAGTGTCATCGTCGTCGATTCTCCGATGTGGCCGCCGCTTTCGCTGCCTTCCGCAATGATGCCGTCCACACCGGTACCCTCCAGCCGTCTGGCCAGTGCCACAGAAGATACCACCGGAAAGATGAGGATCCCGTTCTGTTTCCAGCGCTGCACATATTTTCCCGGATTTCCTGCTCCCGTGGTGACCACCGCGACACTTTCCTCACGGACGACTTCGGCCATGGCATCGGCCTCCGGATTCATCAGCATGATATTCACGCCGAAAGGCTTGTCCGTCAGACTGCGGCAGATCCGTATCTCCTCCCGAAGCTTTTCTGCATTCATTCCGCCCGCTCCGATGATCCCCAGTGCACCGGCATTGGATACAGCAGCCGCAAAGTTTCCGTTTGCGATATTGGCCATGCCTCCCTGAAAAATCGGAAATTCGATTCCTAAAAGTTCATTGATCTTCCTGTTCTGTTTCATGTTCCGTCTCCGTCTTTATATCGTAATCAGCATAGACCCGTAGGTCAGTCCCGCGCCAAAGCCCGTGCAGACAATCCTGTCCCCCGCCTCCAGCAGATTTTCTTCTTTCATCTGGCATAGGGCGATGGGAATGCTTGCCGCGGAAGTATTTCCATAAGTGTAAAGATTCTTGTAGAACTTGCTGCTGTCTCCGCCGATTCGCCGCGCCGCATTGTCAATGATCCGCTCATTGGCCTGGTGGCAGACAAACCAGCGGATTTCTTCCCGTGTTCTTCCTGCCGCATGAAGCACGCCTTCGATCGCTTCCGGCACCTTGTTCACGGCAAACCGGTAGACCTCCTGCCCGCCCATTTCGATAAAGCTTCCTCTGACGCAGTGCAGCACCTGACGGTCCGGAATGCAGCCGCCATAAAATGCAGTTTCTGCCGTTTCATCCCAGGTCACCACGGCTGCCCCCGCACCATCTCCGAAGAGCACGCAGGTTCCCCGGTCTTCCATATCCATCAGCGGAGAAATCCGTTCGCTTCCGATCACCAGTCCATATGGTTTTTCCATGCTTTCTTTTTGCAAATCTGCCGCCAGCAGGCCCTCTGCGATCCGACATCCATAGATAAATCCGCTGCAGGCACCATTCAGATCCAGTGCCAGGATCCGTTCGGAAAGCCCCAATCTGGCTGCCACACTGCAGGCTGTCGCCGGTGTATCATCGTCAGCTGTGAAGGTACAGACAAGACAGAAGCCGATCTGCTCCCGCGGGATTCCAGCACGCCGAACGGCTGTTTCCGCAGCTTCCGCCGCCAGGTCTGCGTTTGTTTTTTTCTCAGCAAAATATCTGCTCCGGATCCCGGTCTTCGACCGGATCCAGCTGTCACTGGTATCTACCGCCTGTGCCAGCATCTCATTGGTGACGGTCCGTTCTCCCCGGCTGCTTCCAAGCCCCAGGATTCTTATTCCTGCCATAGTTTCTCCTTGAAATTTCCTACATTCCGCAGTCTCTTATATCTCTGCTTTTTCAGATTCGGTCCGCTGAGTTTCTCCAGCTCTGTCAGTGACCGCTCCACTTCCATCTCTACACAACGAAATACCAGTTCTCTGTTTTTGTGAGCACCATCTTTCCCCTCCGATATCACGATATCGCAGATTCCAAGCTTCTGCAGATCTGCAGCGGTCAGTTTCATCACCTCCGCTGCTTTATCATGGAGTGATGCATCCTTCCAGAGAATTGAAGCGAATCCTTCCGGAGACAGAATCGAGAAAATGCTGTTTTCCAGCATAAGGATCCGGTCCGCCGTTCCCAGCGCCAGAGCTCCACCGCTGCCGCCTTCCCCGATAAAAACAGCCACCGTGGGGACTGTCAGACTGCTCATACATGCGATCGATCTGGCGATAGCTTCGCCCTGACCTTCTTCCTCAGCCTCCATTCCCGGATACGCACCCGGTGTGTCGATAAACGTAATGACCGGCCTGCCGAACTTTTCTGCCTGCTCCATGAGACGGACCGCTTTCCGGTAGCCCCAGGGCTGCGGCATCCCGAACCGGCATTCCAGATTTTGTTCCAGTGTCCTTCCCTTCTGCTGTCCGATCACCGTCACCGGCCTTCCGTGAAAGAATCCGATGCCGCCCAGAATCGCGCCGTCTTCCCCGTGGAGACGATCCCCGCTGAGCGGCAGAAAGCTGTCGATCATCGCGCGGATATATTCTCCTGCTGTCGGCCGCTCCGGATGACGTGCCAGTGCGACACGCTGTGCTGCTGTCAGTGTTTCGTTCATTTTCCTGACCTCCTCTCATGGAGCTGCAGGATCAGACTGATCTGCTGCCGCAGCTGCCTCCGGTCTGTGACTGCATCCACGAATCCGTGCTCCTTCTGAAATTCCGCCCGCTGAAAGCCTTGCGGCAAGGTCTGTCCGATCGTCTGCTCGATGACTCTGGGTCCGGCGAAGCCGATCAGTGCCTGGGGCTCTGCCAGAATGATATCACCCAGACTGGCGAAACTGGCAGTAACCCCGCCTGTGGTCGGATGTGTCAGCACGGAAAGATACAGAAGGCCGCTTTCACTGTGTCTCTGCACGGCTGCCGCAGTTTTCGCCATCTGAAAGAGAGACAGGATTCCTTCCTGCATTCTAGCACCGCCGGAAACAGAGAAGATAATCAGCGGAAGCCGTTTTTTCGTCGCATACTCGCAGGCGCGGGTGATTTTTTCCCCCACAGCGGTTCCCATGCTTCCCATCAGGAATCTGCCATCCATGACACAAATCACGGTCTTGATTCCATCGATCCTGCAGGTGCCGCAGATGACTGCTTCGCTCATGCCGGTCTTTTCCCGTGTCTCCTCCAGCTTTCTGTCATAGCCGGGAAAACTGAGCGGATTGATACCTTTCAGACTGCGGCACAGTTCTTTGAATGTGCCAGGATCTGCGATAGTTTTGATCCGGTATTCTGCCCGCAGACTGTGATGATAGCCGCAGACGGGGCATACATACATCTCGGCGGCCAGTTCGGACCGGCGCACGTCGGCACCGCAGGCGGGACAGGGGAGGATCTGTTCGCCCCGGCCACGCTCTTTCAGGTGATTCATAATCTCACGCTTTTTTTGAAATGGATTGATCCAGCTGGTCATTTCTACCGCCTGCCTCCTCATAGATATTCAGAATCTCCGGGAGTTCCTTCTCCAGAAACCCCGTATCATAGCCGCCCCGCAGGAAAGCCTGATTGTACATCAGAAGGTGCTGTACCGGAAGAGTTGTTTCAACCCCGGTGATCACCATTTCCTCCAGTGCCCGGCGCATCCGCCGTATGGCCTCCAGCCTTGTTTCCCCCCGTGCGATAACTTTCGCAACCATAGAATCATAGTATGGACTGATCTCACAGCCGTTATATAATGCGCTGTCAACACGGATTCCCGCACCGGCAGGAAAATGAATGAAATCCACCGTACCGGGACACGGCATGAAATCTTTGAATACGTTTTCCGCTGTAATGCGGCACTCCAGAGCATGTCCCGTCACAGTCACATCCGCCTGTGAAATGCTGAGGGGCAGCCCGCTGGCGATCCGCAGCTGTTCCCGCACAATATTCACACCAGTCACTGCTTCCGTCACCGGATGTTCCACCTGGATCCGGGTGTTCATTTCGATAAAGTAGAAATTTTCTTCTTTATCTACCACGAATTCCACGGTTCCTGCATTTTCGTAGCCGCAGGCTCTTGCCGCTTTTACTGCTGCCGCGCCCATCTTTTCTCGAAGTTCCTCCGAAAGTCCCCAGGCCGGTGCTTCTTCCACCAGCTTCTGATTCCGTCTCTGGATGGAGCAGTCCCTTTCATACAGATGAACCACATTTCCGAACCGGTCTGCCAGAATCTGAAATTCGATATGGCGCGGGTTCTCAATGAGCTTCTCCACATACATATCTCCGCAGCCGAAACAGCTCGCTGCCTCCAGGGATGCCGCTGTAAAAGCTTCCTTCACATGTTCCGCATCGAATACTTTCCGCATGCCCCGGCCGCCGCCGCCGGCAGAGGCCTTCAGCAGCACGGGGAAACCGATCCTTTCTGCTTCTGCGGCTGCTTCGTCCGCATTTCTTACGACACCGTCCGAGCCGGGAACCACCGGAACCCCAGCCTGCTGCATCAGCTTCCTTGCTTCCGCTTTATTTCCCATCCGGTCGATCACATCAGAAGACGGTCCGATGAACTTGAGACCCGCATCTTCACAGGCCCTGGCAAAATCGCCGTTCTCCGACAGGAATCCGAAGCCGGGATGTACCGCGTCACAGCCGGTTCCTTTCGCCGCCTCAATCAGATTGTTTATGGACAGATAGCTTTCGGATGCCTTTCCCGGTCCAATGCAGACACTCCGGCTGGCGATCACCGCATGGAGCGCCTGCCGGTCTGCTTCTGAATAAACAGCTACCGCTTCCACCGAGCTGTCCAGGCACTCCCGGATGATGCGTACTGCGATTTCCCCCCGGTTGGCGATCAATACACGCTTCAGCATGGTTCCACCTCAAACAGGACCTGTCCGTATTCAGCCATTTCTCCATTCCGGCATCCTACCGAACGTAGAAGTCCGCTGACTGGAGATTTCAGTTCATTCATCATTTTCATCGCTTCCAGAATGCACAGTACCTGTCCTTTCTCCACCCTGTCACCGGGCCGAACGAAAGGCTGTGCTTCCGGCGACGGGGCCGCGTAAAACACGCCCACCAGAGGTGCTTTGATCTGCTGCAGTGTGGTGGATTCTGCCGTGTGCACCGGTTCTGCATTTCTTTCTGCCAATGCGTTCTGTGCTGCGTCGCAGGCGGCGGCCGATTCTGCCGCCTGCACACTGCCTTTTTCCATATGTATTCTGCAGCCGTCTTCTTCAATCTCCAGCAGCCGGAGGGATGATGCCTCAAATCTGGAGATCAAATCGAGATATTCCTGTGATTTCATAACTTATGCCTGGTATTTTTCCACTGCGCGGATAATGTCAGAAACCGTCAGCAGGTTGCCCAGTTCTTCATCCGGAATCTTTACACCGAACTTCTCTTCGATGGCCATAACCAGCTCCACTGCATCCAGAGAATCAATGTTCAGATCCTCTGCCAGAGAAGCTTCCATGGTTATCTTTTCATCATCACAGCCCAGAGTATCAATCATAATTTCCTTCAGTTCATCAAATTTCATGTGTATCGTCTCCTTTTTCGTTCAATTTTTTTACTTAAAGAATTTTAGTTAAAACATTTTAATTAAAATTCTTTAAGTAGAATAGCAGAACCTATAAAAAAAGTCAATCCTTCTTTTCGTTTTTTCACAGAAACAACACAGAGCAAAAAAAAGAAAAAACTGCCATATCCCTCTATTTTTCAAGGGATACAGCAGTGAAATAAACAGAAGTCACTGCATACCGAAAAGTGCACTCAGCAGAATAATCCAGATCGGAAGGCTCACCATGGATAGAATCGTCGTCAGCGCTACACCTTCCGATGCCAGCGTGGCATTCCTGTTTTCCAGGGACGCAACAGCCACCATGTTCACCGCAGACGGGAAGCATGCACTGAAAGTCAGCACAAGCTTGCACATGGAAGGGATCGGCAGCCAGTAAACCACCAGCAGGGTCATGGCCGGCACAGCAATCAGTTTAAACAGGGAAGCTGCCAGCAGCTTTCGGTTTACCATGACTTTCCGCAGATTGCTCTGTCCCAGCTGTACGCCGACTACGATCATGGACAGCGGTATGGATATCTGCCCTACCGATTCCAGCAGTGAAAACAGAAACGACGGCAGCCTGATTTGCGTAAACAGCAGGAAGATTCCGAGGAAAGAAGCTACTGCACACGGATTCACCATGGATTTCAGGTTTCTGCGCAGGGTGTGGCGGTCAAAGCCGCCGGTTCCGATGTTGATCTGGAAAAAACCTGCCGTATAGGTCCAGATGCAGAGGATAATATTGCACAGTACCATCAGATACAGTGCATCATCTCCGAAAGACGCCTGGGTAATGGGGAAGCCCATAAACCCGTTGTTCACCATATTGATAATGCTGATATACACACCCCGGTCCTCTTTCGGCACCTTCAGCACCACTGCCGCACCGTAGCCTGCAATCATGGCCAGCAGAAAGAACAGTATCGCCCCTGTCATGGTAACCACCGTCACCCGGACCGTATCCCCTGTCAGTTCTTTTCCGGCGATGGAGGTAATCAGAAGACACGGCGTTGCAATGTTAAGCAGCAGTGAAATCAGATATTTATTTGACTCTGTCGGAAGAACGCCCAGTTTATTGGCGCCCAGTCCGATTCCTGCCATGGAAAAAACCACAGCAATCTTCGATAATATCAGTCCCATGTTCCCTCTCTCTTTTTTCCTTATGATACAGTTACTTCACAGCCAATGCCGCATCCGCACCGGACTGCACTGCCGTGGAGATTTTTCCCGTTTTTGCACAGTCTCCCACTGTAATCAGCTGATACGGCTTGTTGCCCGCCGCCAGCTGGTCAGCCAGCGTCCGCCTGCTTCGAATGCCCATAGACCGGATCACACAATCCGCTTTTATTTTTCTGATCTGCCCTGTCTTCCGGTCTTCTACCGTCAGTGTTCCTTCAGAAACTGCCGTGACCTTCTGCTCATATGCGATTTTCACCCCGTCTGCCCGGGCCGCCTTCAGGGCAAGCTTCATTTCCATCACCATGGAGACAGGCTCCGGCATCAGCTCCAGCACCTGCACTTCCGCTCCTTTTCTCTGCAGCAGATGGGAAAGTTCAATGCCCGTCAGACCGCCGCCCAGAATCACAACCTGTCCATGGGATATTTCCTCTGCCTCATCGAAAGCCTGCCGCACGCTGCGTACTGCAGGATCTGAAATGCCAGGTATATCCGGCACAAATTCCCGGGATCCTTCCGCCAGGATCACCACATCCGGATTCTGACGGTCGATCCAGGCTTCATCCACCCGAAGTCCCGTCTGCAGATGGATTCCCAGCCTGTGGATCTGCTTTTCATAATACTCCAGCATCCAGCCCAGCTTGGTCTTATCCGGCGGCATCATGGCATACCGCACCATACCGCCGATTTCCTGTTCCGCCTCCGCAATGGTCACGTCAAATCCCCGCTCTGCCAGGGTAACCGCTGCCGTATGCATCGGTTCTGTGATTGAACAGCGGGCTCAGGAACTGGGAAGGCAGATACGTGTGGGCACAGTGGAATTCGATGCCGTCTGCACCGGCTTCCTTCGCCCTGCGGCTTGCCTGAAACCACATTTCCTGAATCTGATGGATCTCCTCGATGGAAAAGTCATTGCAGGTCTTCGGCTGGGCTGCACCGACGCCGGTGGGCTGGCCTGTCTGCCCGGAGTGCCACGGCTGGAAAAAAATCAGGCAGTCTTCCGCATGGATGGCTTCCGTCAGCTTTTTCAGACCGGGGATATATTTATCGTCACAGAGCCAGGTCTGCCGGTCGGAAATGTAATGCCAGGCGGGATCGATGACCTGAATGCCGGTTACCAGCGCCGCCACGCCGCCACGGGCCACACTGCGGAAATACTCGATATATTCTTCCGTGACAAATCCGTCCTTCGTCGCCAGATGCTTTCCCATGGCCGGATAGATGATCCGGTTTTTGAACGTACGGTTCCCGATCTGTACCGGCTGAAGAAATGCGTAGTCTTTTTTCTCTCTCATGTTCGCTGCGCCGCCTTTCTGAAAATATAAAAGTGTAATCAAACTCCAATGTTTAATTACACTGTATCATTTTTCATGGATGTTGTCAAGTTATTCAAACATTCAAGTTCGATTATCTTCCAAACTGATTCTTCAAACCCTCGATTTGCTGTGATATCAGACGCTCTACTGCTTCCTGGCTGAAGGTATGGTAATTGCAGTGGCACATTTCCGTCAGTCCGAAATGAATCAGATAGAGAGAATCCACCACTTCCTCCGGATCCACATCTTCCCGCAGTTCCCCCTGTTTCACCGCTTCCTGCACGGAAAACCGTTTCAGACCGTAAATCTGATCAAAGGTCTCCCGCCGCTTCTGCAGGATCGCGGCAAGCTCCGGATTGGTGACGATCTCGCTGAACAGTGTGGTCTCCTGAATGTTCTGGCTGCTGCAGAGAGCCAGATCCTTCTTTACCTTTACGAAAAAAGCATCTTCTGCATGATGAATCCCGCGGAACAGTTCCACCTTTCTTTCCAGGTACCGTTCCACTACCTGCGTGTAGATCTCCAGTTTGCTGCTGAAATGATAGTACAGCGGTGTTCTGGTGATGCCCAGCTGCTCCGTGATTTCCCGGACATTCACTTCCGAATAGTTTTTTCTCAGAAAAAGTGCTTCTGCCGTATCCAGGATATCCAGCTTCAGTTTTTCCACATCACTTTTTGATTTTTTCATTGTTTTGCCTCCGCAATACGTGCCATGCATGGACTGCAGTCATCACGATCAGGATTCCCGCAGAAATCAGAATGGCATACAGCATCGTCCGCAGTCCCTGCATGGCGAAGCTGCTCCATTCCCCCGCCATGGCAAACCGCATGGTATTATACAGCGAACCGCCCGGAATCAGAGGGATCGTAGCGGTCGCCACGAAAACAGTCACCGGACAGTGGATTTTGCGGGCCAGAATCTCGGCATACACCGTCAGAAGCATCGATGCGGCAAAGTACCCCATCAGCTCGCTTCCGCCTGCCAGTTCGCAGAGAAGCACCGCACCCCATGCCACACCGCCGCCCAGGGAACACCAGAAAAGTCTGCGTCCGCGCACGTTGAACATCAGGCTGAATCCCATGGATCCGATAATTCCCGCTGCCAGCTGCACCCACGGAATGATGACGGCAGTCAGCGAATTGGGAGATGCCAGCGCTGCGAAGCCCCAAGCGATGGTCACGCTAAGGACCAGTGCCTCGCTGAAGCGGAGAAGCCCGGAAATGGTGTCACCGCTGAACACGTCGCGAATCGCATTGGTCAGTGCGATTCCCGGAATCAGCAGCATGATGATGCCAATGTTGATCATAGCCGGATTCAGGGGCAGATTGCAGGCCGCCAGCACCAGATTGGACAGAAAGCCGCCCAGAAGGCTGCACAGCACCGTGGCCAGATACCCGTTAATCTCCATTCGGGTGAAAAGACTCTGCACGATATATAAGATTGCGCCGATCAGGCCGGCGAATGCCGCATCATATCCGTTTCCTCCGAAAAACATCGAAAAGCTGGAAGCGATCAGCGCCCAGATTCCGCAGTTCTGTCCATACGTATATTTCGGAAGCTGTGCGATCCGGTTCAGTTCCCCCCGCAGAGCAGACGGTGCCATCCTGCTGCTGCAGGCACGCCGCGAAAGGTCATTCAGAGCCTCCAGTGCCGAAAGATTGAACTTCGTTCCGGAAACCCGCCTCGTCTGGGAGATGGATCCCTTCTCTCCGAAATCCGCGGTCACAATAACGCAGGACGTAATCGTAAACACATCCACATTTTCCGCTCCATATGCAATGCACAGACGCCGGATAGTATCTTCCACCCGAGACACCTCCCCGCCGCAGATCAGAAGCTGCTCGCCCAGATCCATGGCCGCGGAGACCAGCTCCGTCAGTTCTCTGTTGTTCGCCTGATTGATAAATTCCATATATCCCGTTTCACTTTCTAATAATATCTAATAAAATCTTGCGTTTGATAAGCTCCATATACGCAGTATACCATAGCAGCTATCATAGAATCCCTATCCGTTTCTTTACAAGCGAAATAACACACTGGCACTTCACAAATATCTGTCTTTCAAATTATTCTGCAGATGCTTGCGAAAATCCAATTTATCGCAATGATTTCAAAGTAGTTTTCTCTTATTGTTTTCTTATTCGGTTGAAATTTATAGCGCATATGGATATGACAACGCATCCGACGTACATGAGCTGTTTAAGAATTAATCTTAATACCTCATTGCTACTTGATATGATTCCCAAATTGGCTAAGGCTCCAAGGAAAGAAAAAGCAATCGCTACATTTAAAAGGATCCTCCATTTTTTCCTTCGTTTCCCTTTATCTCTGCCTTTTTCCACAATAGATCACCTCTTTCAAATTATTTTTTCTCCAAATGCTCCTCTGTCTGTTCCGCAGCTATACCGGCGTTCCCACTTCAATCAGATTCCCGTCCGGATCATAGAATCGGATCACTCTCTGACCCCAACTGTGCGTCATCAGCGTGTTCACATACTCTGTCTCCGGATACAACGTTTCCAGCTTATGTACAAAGGCTTCTATATCGTTTTCTTCAAAATACAGTTCACAGGAATTGTTCCTTCCGATGATTTCTTTTCCCAGAAAATCCTTCCAGTACTTCTCTTCCTGAAGAACCAGACCTTCCGTCAGAATCATATTCCCATCATTGTCCACGATCATTTCCAGCCCGAACAGATCATGATAGTATTTCCTCGATTTATCGATATCTTTTACGACAATCAAAATGTTTTTCAGTCTCATGGGCAGCCTCCATTCTTCTGTTCATTCATTTCCGCTCTAAATCATCTTCGCATACCCAAATGCCGGAAGAAGCACAACGAAAAAATAGCCGATCAACGTGCAAATCAGGATTTTTTTGTCGTAAATACCGCAACAAATTCGCGAATCACCGCACTGGGCCAGTAATACCAGGCAACAGGCGCTCCGATGCCTGTACATTTCATTTTTAATGACTTCGCATAGAGCAGGCATCTGTAAATATGATAATTGCTTGTTACAAGGGCAACTCGATGCTTTCCTTCTTTCGAAAAAATGATATCTTTCGAATTCTGCAGATTATCCATTGTATTTTTTGACTGATCTTCAGGTATAATGTGTTCTTCCGGAATTCCATGCGCTAAAAGATATTGTTTCATCGCCTCCGCTTCCGAAATGGTCTCATCTCCACCCTGTCCGCCGCTTGGGATTATGACAGGTTTGTGTTTCCTTTTGTTATATACTTTTTCATCACAATGCCATTTATGATTAACAGAACCGGTACCAGGAGAAGTGCCAGAAACGCAAGCAGAAATGCAACCAGCAGCACGGTTCCCATGTGACCGCCGGCTAATGCTGCGATGAAAAACACGGTAAAAAACAGTGCATTCATTAGAAATATGCTGTTTCTGAACTTTTGCGGTTTCCACAACGTGCTCCCGATAAACACGACCCATGAAATCAAGAAAAACGGCATCGCTACCGATAAATTATCCATTATATTTTCCACAATTTCAATCCCCCATACTGATTTGTCAGTTCTGTCACCTGAATAAGTAAATTATACCATGCAGCGTCTATGGAATCAATCTATGGAAAAAACAGATCCACTGAAAAAAAGAACCCCCGGCACGTTGGTTATGCCGGGAGTGTGTATTTTTCATCGTATTTTTTCATCTTCTCTTCGAAGCCGTCTGTATCATATTTTTTGATATCTTCTAGGTAATGGTGCATATCGAAATCTCCTTTTTCCTGCTCGATCACGCACACTGCCAGGTTGGAGCAGTGATCCGCCACACGTTCAAGATTGGTTCCCAGATCAGAAAGAACAAATCCCTGCTCGATGGTGCAGATTCCATCCTGCAGTCGCTGTACATGGCGGTTTTTCACTTCCGCATGGATGATGTCGATCACATCCTCCAGCGGTTCCACTTCTTTCGCTTTCTGCAGATCATTTTCTGTAAATGCGTCAACAGCAAGGTTTACAATTTCCTGCACCGCATCCATGAATACCGCAACTTCCGCCTGGGCTTTCGGAGAAAAGGAGAGTTTTTTCTTTTCCATCTCTTCTGCAGATTCCGCAATATTTCTGGCATGGTCTGTGATCCGCTCCAGATCCCCGATATTATGCAGGATGACAGTCAGCATCTTGCTGTCCTTTTCATTGAGCTCCTCACGGGAAAGCCGGACAATATAAGCACCCAGAGCATCTTCATACCGGTCAATCTTTTCCTCCAGCAGATAAACATAATCGCACTGGTCCCGGTCAAATACGGTCACCAGCTTCATTGCTGCGAAAATGCAGTCTCTGGTCAGATTCGCCATCTTCACGGCAACGGTTCTGCACTGGGAGGTGGCAAATCCCGGATTCTCCAGGAAACGGTCATCCAGAAGATTCAGTGTCGTGTCTCTGCGCTTTTCTTCCGGGGCATCTTTCACTACCAGATTGGCGAGTTTTTCCAGGGCCCCGGTAAACGGCAGAAGGACCGCAGTGGATGCCACATTAAAGAGGCTGTGAACGACTGCAATATCCGCAGGGCCAACTACAGAGTTCATAAAGTGGAAACCGACCAGTGCGTTTGCCGTATAGAACACGATCAGGAACAGAACCGTTCCGATCAGATTAAAAGACAGATGCACGGCTGCCACCCGCTTTGCTCCTTTATTGGCACCGATTGAGGACAGAATGGCCGTAATGCAGGTGCCGATGTTCTGGCCCATGATCACCGGGATCGTCGTCGCGAACGTCAACGCTCCAGTCCGGCAGAGGGCCTGAAGGATACCGACCGAGGCGGAGGAACTCTGGATCGCCGCTGTAAACACTGCCCCGGCAGCCACGCCCAGGACCGGATTGCTGAACATCGTCAGAATACTTACAAATTCCGGTACATCAGCCAGCGGCTTTACGGCTGAGCTCATGATATCCATGCCGTACATCAGAACTGCGAATCCGATCAGTACCATCCCGATATTATATTTTTTCTCATTTTTCATGAACATCATGAACACGATGGCAATCGCAGCCAGAATCGGTGAAAAAGACATGGGCTTGAGCATCTGCACCAGAAAGCTGTCCCCCTGCAGGCCGGACAGGCTGAGAATCCATGCCGTCGCAGTCGTTCCGATATTCGCCCCCATGATCACCGGGATCGCCTGGCGCAGCTGCATCAACCCCGAATTGACGAAACCGACCAGCATGACCGTCGTAGCCGATGAGCTCTGGATCACTGCCGTAACCGCTGCCCCCAGAAGCACCCCTTTCGGGACACTGGAAGTCAGTTTTCCAAGTATTTCTTCCAATTTACTGCCGGAAGCCCGTTTCAGTCCGTCTCCCATCGTTTCCATCCCGAACAGGAACAGACACAGTCCTCCGATCAGCTGCATTACACCAAAAAAATCCATTTTCCTTCTCCTTTGTACGCCGTATCTCCTTTGCGGCATTTTTTAATCTAATCTGCATTTTTCTTTTACAATACTATTCTAACGGGAAGTCTGGAGAAAGAAAAGTTAAATGTATGTAAAATCAGAAACGGCGGATCACTCCGCCGTTTCTGCTGTATTTTTTCTTTCTGCTTTATTCATAGGCATTTTCCAGGATCTCAATCACGTCCTTTTCTGTGATCTTGCACGGGTTCACTGCAAGCAACCTGTAGTTCATCACATCTTTTGCGATATCTCCAAACATGCCGCGGTTCACACCAACCTCTTTCAAAGTCATAGGCACCCGAAGATCCTGTGCAAGCCGGAACACAGCATCTACCGCGGTGTCAGCTGCCTCCCTCAGAGAAAGGCCCTCCACATTTTCACCCAGCGCAACAGCGATATTTCTGAATTTCTCCAGATTTCCCACCACGTTCCGTTCCATGCAGTACGGCAGCAGCAGCGCGTTGGCCGTACCATGGGCTACATGTGCAAACGCTCCGATGGTCTGCGCGATGCCGTGCACCACGCCCAGACCGCCGTTCATAAAGGCCGCGCCGGCAATGGTGCTGGCAATCGCCATATTGCACCTGGCCTCCAGATTGCTTCCTGCAGAAACCGCAGTTCGCAGGTTCTTTCCGATCATTTCAATGGCCTGCAGTGCGAACATATCACTGATCGGACTTGCATTCAGGGAAACATACGCTTCAATCGCGTGAGTCAGCGCATCCATTCCTGTTGTCGCTGTGATAAACGGTGGCATGCCAAGCTGCAGCAGCGGGTCGATAAAGACCATCTGCGGAATCAGAAAGTCGCTGGTAATGGAGACCTTGGTCCGTTCCTGTTCATTGGAAATAACGGAAGCGGCAGTCAGTTCACTTCCGGTTCCTGCTGTCGTAGGGACGGCCACCAGCGGCAGGATCGGGCCGGTTACCGTTTTCGTTCCCCCGAACAGATAATCCCGGCAGGAACCTTCGTGGGTCTGGAGCAGGCACATTGCTTTCGCGGTATCAATCGGGCTGCCTCCTCCGACAGCGATTACCACATCCGCACCGCTTTGCCGAAGCACCTCCGCCGCCTGATCTACCACTTCTACTGTCGGTTCGGGGATCAGTTCATCATAAATCACATAGTCCATGCCTCCGGCCTGCAGACCTTCTTCTATCTGCGCGATGATTCCGGCATTCACGATGCCGGAACCCGTGGCAATAAAGGCTTTTTGAAACCCCGTCTCGTCCTTTAATACAGTTCCAATCTTCTGGCTGCTGCCGACGCCAAAGTGGATTTTCGTCGGCATGCGGAATATAAAATCTTTCATAGTTCACCTCATCGTGTAAAAAACAATAATCATTCTCCGATAAATTAAGCAAACTGCGTGCCAGTGTGTGCGGAAAGCACAGATTCCCCGAAGAAAAGTTTCTTCGCCGAAACCCGTTGCAGTTTCACGTTTCCGGCATCGTGTATCCCGCCAGAATAAAGAAAAACGCATTCTGCATCGAAAGGCAATATGCCTTTCTGCATACTGAATGCGTTTTTACATCAGTTTTCTTCAGTTTTCTTCTTCAATATCGGTAAAGCCCCGTCCTTCCCCCCAGACCGTGTTCACCTGCATAACGGTCACGAAAGCGGACGGATCCACATCAGCCAGATATTTCTTGATAATCATGCTTTCCCGTGGTGAGCAGAGGACGATCAGCTGCTTGCGAGTCTGCCCCGTGTATTCCCCGACAATCTCGTAGCTGGAGACACCCCGTTGAATTTCCGAAATAATATATTTTGCCACGTCTTCGCTCCGGGAAGTAATGATCTGCATCTGTACAATCTTCGTTTCGAAGCCGTACATGATAAAATCCACCATTTTCGATGCGATAAACTGGGTCACCAGCGCATAGAGGGCAATGTTACGTCCGTAGATAAATGCCGAAACCACAATGATCCCGCTGTCCAGAACCAGAAGAATCTGACTGATATCCACATGGGGCAGCATTTTTTTCTTGATGATTTTGGCAATGGATTCCGTACCGCAGAACGAATATCCTCTCCAGAAGACCAGTCCATTGCACACACCTGCAAAAACGCCGCAGAAGATTGCTGCCAGGATCACGTCTTTTTCTTCCAGCAGCTGAAAGTTCAGTTTCTCGAGAACCATCAGGATCGCCGGATACAGCACTGTCACCAGCAGCACTTTTCTCGCCTCCCGGATTCCAAGCAGCGCGATGATCACGAACCAGATAACGATCGCCAGCGCGTAATACAGGACCGAAAAATCAATATCCACAAAATTCTGCAGAATCCGTACGATACCAGTCAGCCCGCCGCTGGTCAGCCCGTTGGGAATCATGACCGCCGTCGTGGAGAACGCGCCTACACTGCAGGCTAGCACCAGAAAAAACAGGTCCGACGCTGTACGGTACAGCTTTTTTTTCTTTTCCATGATACAGGCTCCTTTCTTTTCAAAGTTCCAGGATCCGGCGATACCGGTTTCCAAACACATCCACAGCCGCTATGCTGACAGCGTGCCGGTCCGCACCGGTGCCATTCTCCGCCGC
The DNA here is from genome assembly GCA_022770665.1 of Bacillota bacterium. GTDB lineage: Bacteria > Bacillota > Clostridia > Peptostreptococcales > Anaerovoracaceae > RGIG7179. Next base: position 18,043 of record JALEHL010000026.1, on the reverse strand, counting down.
CGCAGGCAGCCTGAAGGTCAGCGACGTTCGCATCTGTCCTTTTTTATCTCGCAAAATCCTTATGTCCGGCCGATGTACATCTCCGTCATAGGATCGGTCGACGCTCCAGCTGTCGAGCAGCCTGAGGGGAGCTTTCTGCCGAAGTTCACCTGCTGAAATGCTTCCGTCTGCGGTACGCCAGTCATCTTCCGCAGAAAAACGCTGTGGCTGACTGTAGCCCTTCAGCTCCAGCATGAGCGTATTCTCCTCCCTGCTGCAGGAAACGTCCAGAAATCCCTCCGGCACACAGGACTGATAACAGATTCCTGTGTGCACTTTTTCTTCGTCCTTCTCCTTAGAGGCAGCACGTTTCAGCGTACCCTCTGCAGCAAGCTTTCCACTGTCGCAGCAGATCCATCTCCGATTCATTCTCTGCGCGACCGCAGCAAGGGTGCCGGAACCGCAGAAGAAATCGGCACACAGGTCGCCCTCCCTGGTACTGCAGGAAAGAATCCGTTCCAGCAGTGCTTCCGGTTTCTGCGTGGCATACCCTGTTCGCTCTGCTGACGTACGCCCCACCATATCGATCTGCCATACGTCTTTCATGTTTACCATGGTATACCAGCCGGTCTCGTCCTGAAATTCCTCTACCCCTTTGAAATGATAGGGTTTCAGGCCACGGTTATAGGACTTCTCCTGCAGCGGCCGAAAATAATAGTGCGGGGTTTTGCTGTAAACCAGTATCGTGTCATGTTTCCGGGAAAAATGATTTTTTCCGGATCCGCCGGATTTATAGGTCCAGATGATCTCATTGACGAACCGTTTCTCTCCGAAAATCTCATCCAGCAGGATCCGTACATAATGACTCGCATGCCAGTCCAGGTGAACCCAAATCGTTCCTTCCTCGGAAAGCAGATCCCGAATCAGATACAGCCTTGCTGAAAGCATGGTCAGATACTGCTGCATGCCCTGATCCCATACATCCGTATAAGCCGGTACCTTCAGAGAGAGGTCTTCCCCCTTTTTCCCCATCCCTTCCAGGTGGATGACCGCATCATAGGTCGCCTTGCTGAAAAAAGGCGGGTCAATGTACACCATCTGCAATTTCCCCGCCATTTTTTCATTCTGAAGAAGGGCCTTCAGAAAGGCCCCATTTTCACCAAGCACAAGACGATTCTGCCACGCCGCTTCGCGGTCCCCCGTTTCTTCCGCAGTATGGTACTGTCCTGCCTGAATTGTTTCATATTCCGATCTGCCTGCCTCCAGTATTTCAGGAAACGCTTTCATCAGGCTCATACGATATTCCTCCCGTCGTTATTGCAGCAATCCTTCCTGGGATTCCATAATTCGCGCGATTTCCAGATTTCGCTTTACCTTCTGTGTAGTCGTCATGATCATCGGCCTGTCAGACAGGAAGAAGTGCTTTACTGCTTTATAGGCAGGCATTCTGCGATTGATCGCGTCCATATCGCTTTCTGCCTGTTTCTGCAGCTGCTCCAGCGTCATGTTCTGCTCTTTCAGGAAGGCCGGATCATAGACGATTTTCGCCCACAGAACCAGCTCATTATGTTTTTCCCTGGTAAAGATCAGGCTGCTGGACACATAAGGGAGCTGGTCGATCATGGCTTCAATCTCTTCCGGAAAAATATTCTTTCCGTTCTTCATGACAATCACACTTTTGCTTCTGCCCCGGATCCAGACAAACCCGTCTTCGTCTATGGTTCCCAGATCACCGGTATGAAACCATCCGTCCTGCAGAACTGCTGCTGTTTCTTCCGGCTGATCCAGGTATCCCAGCATCACATTCGGCCCTTTGACCACAATTTCCCCGATCCCGTCTTCGTCCGGATGTTCGATTTTCATCTGTATCCGAGGCATCGGCTTTCCCACAGAACCAGCTTTCATATATTCGTGGGATTCCGCAGCCAGAACCGGCGAAGTTTCTGTAAGTCCATATCCCTGGATCAGCAGAATGCCGAAATCATTCATTCCCTGTGCCACTTCCGGCGCCAGTGCAGCCGCTCCGCAGATGATCAGGCGGAGCTTGCCGCCCAGCTGATCAATGATCTTTCCAAATACTTTTCGACGTACATGGATTCCGAACCGGTCCAGAATGCGGCAAAGAGAAAGTCCCTTCCGGATCGTGCCGGTCATCCCCTGCTTTTCCGCTTCCTTCATGATCTTATGGTACATATTTTCTACAATCAGCGGCACACCGACGAATACAGTCACACCATATTCTTTCAGATTCTTTGTCACATAACGCAGTCCGTCACAAAACACACTGCAGGCCCCGATACAGAGAAACACCATGACGCCTACCAGTCCGAAGCTGTGATGGAACGGCAGAAAAGCCATATTCACATCATCTGCATAAAAGGCTTCATAGTTGTACATATCAATCACGTTGCTCACGATATTGTACTGACTCAGCATGACGGCTTTTGATTGCTGCGTCGTACCAGAAGTAAACAGAAGAACGGACAGCGCATTTTCATCGATTCTGCTTTCTCTGTACGTCCGATCGCCTTCTGTGATACGGCAGGCTCCGGAAGACACCATTTTATCATATTCGCAGTTCTCACCGGTAATGCAGACAAACGCATCAACCTGGATTCTGCCGTTCTGCCGTACCTGCTCCACCAGTTTTCTCATCTTGTCATCATAGAACAATACACGGATCCGGCTTCGAAGAATGCTGGACTCCAGTTCCTCTGCCGTAAATCCCTTATCAAACGGCACTGCCACATTTCCCCCGCAGACAATGGACAGAAAGCAGTTATACCATGGATAGCTGTTTTCTCCGATAATCCCCATACTGCACCCGTCAAATCCTCTGGCTTTCAGTTCCGTCCCCAGTGCTTCCAGGTTTTCTATGACTCTGGAAAACGTCACAGACTGTATGGTTCCATTCACCTTGACCTGAAATGCGTTGTTTTCCGGATATCTGTCCGCCGCTGCATAGACAAGTTCTCTGATATTTCTGCAGTTTTCATTAAACGGTGATTTCTTTCTCATTCCTGTTGCTCCTTTGCGTTTTATGATATCAGATTATCAGTTTTATAAAACCTTGTCAACGGTTTTGCCATGTTTTTTATGTGAAGAGAGCAGAACCGGGATCAGATCCTCTCGGCCCGCCTTCTTCAATGCGGCGATGACCGTTTTCCTGTTTTCCGGTCTGTTATAGTGGATCAGGGCACGCTGCATCTTTTTTTCTTCCATGGATTTGGCTACATAAACCGGTTCTCCTGTGAACGGATCCTGCTCCGTGTAGTAGATGCAGGTAGCCAGCGTGCCTGGGGTCGGATAGAAATCCTGCACCTGATCCGGAATAAATCCATATTCCTTCAGAAACAGAGCCAGTTCCACAGCATCCTCCAGACGGCTGCCCGGATGACTGGAGATCAGATACGGGATCAGATACTGCTTCTTCCCCAGCTTCCTGTTTGTCTGTTTATATTCTTCACAAAACTCCAGAAAAACATTCTTTCCCGGCTTTCGCATCTGGGCAAGTACTGCCGGAGCGATATGCTCTGGCGCAACTTTCAGTGTTCCGCTTACATGATACTGGCAGAGTTCCTGCAGAAATGTCTTTCTCTGGGGATCCGCCATGAGATAATCGTAGCGGATTCCCGAACGGATAAACACTTTCTTTACGCCATCCAGCTGCCGCACCGAACGCAAAACCTGCAGATAATCGCTGTGATCTACATCCATATTGGGACAGACTCCCGGATAGAGACAGTCTCTGTTCCGGCAGACTCCTGCCGTCAGCTGCTTCTGGCAGGCAGGTGCGCGGAAATTGGCAGTCGGTCCGCCGATATCGTGAATGTATCCTTTAAAATCTTTTTTCTGCGTCAGCGCCGTCGCTTCCCTTACAATCGATGTGCAGCTCCGGCTCCGGACCTGCCTTCCCTGGTGATAAGTCAGGGCGCAGAAACTGCATCCGCCAAAACATCCTCTGGAGCTGACGATGCTGAATTTCACCTCCTGGAATGCCGGGATTCCCCCCTCCGCATCATAGGACGGGTGCCATTCATTCTCAAACGGCAGTTCGTAAACATCGTCCAGCTCTTCCTGTTCCAGCGGCGGCTGCGGAGGATTCTGCACGACGCAGGTTGTTTCGTTATACGGTTCGATCAGTGTATGTCCGGTAATGTCATCATTATTCCGGTACTGCATGGCAAAGCTCCGCCCATACGCCTCTTTTGAATTGCAGATCTGCTCATAGGAAGGAAGCCAGACCGGTTTTCCCTTTTCGGAAGCAAGCATGGTTTCGGGGTCAAGATGCGCCGGATTGGCCCGGTAACAGGTTCCCCTGATCCAGGTAAGATCTTTTACATCCAGACCGGAATCCAGCGCTTCGGCGATTTCCAGAACCGCTCTTTCTCCCATGCCGTAAATCAGCAGATCCGCCTTGGAATCCAGCAGGATCGAACGTCTCACCTTGTCATCCCAGTAGTCATAGTGTCCCAGCCTGCGCAGGCTGGCTTCCAGTCCGCCGATAATGACCGGCACCCCTTTATAGGCTTCCCGCGCTCTTCCGCTGTAGACAATGACCGCGCGGTCCGGACGCCCCCCGGCCTTTCCTCCTGGAGCATACTCATCAGTCTTCCGTTTTCTGCGAAAAACAGAATAGTTGTTCACCATGGAATCCACCACGCCGCTGTTGATCAGGAATCCAAGCCTCGGCCGGCCAAACCGCCGGAAATCTTCTGCCGAATGGTAATCAGGGCGAGCCAGAACTGCAACCCGGTATCCATATCGTTCCAGCAGTCTGCCGATAATGGCAGTACCGAAGGAATGATGATCCACATAGGCGTCGCCGGTCACCAGTATGAAATCAGCCTGATCCCATCCTCTCTCTTTCATTTCCTCTTTTGTAACTGGTAAAAACATTTTCTCTCCTGAAAAGGGGTGTGAAACTGCTTCCACACCCCGGTTACTGCATTTCTGCATATATTCAGATTTTCTTTCTCACATTCTGAACTTATCTCTGTCCCTTGTCGTAAGGGATTCCTTCTGCCTTCGGCACTCTGGATTTCTTTGATGTGAACGCCAGAACAACCAGTGTGATCACATACGGGAGCATTCTGTAGATATACGGGCTGATTCCGATTTCTGCAAGCATGTACACACCATCCCCGTTAATATCCAGTGTGGAATAGGTGGCCGCGATACACTTGAACAGCCCGAACAGAAGGCCGCCTGCTGCGATATTCAGCGGTGTCCAGTTACCAAAGATCATAACGGCCAGAGCAAGGAAGCCATAGCCGGCAACTGCTCCTGTTGCAGAACAGCCTGCTGTTGTCAGCGCGTAGTTGAAGCCGCCCAGTCCCGCCAGAACACCGGAAAGAATGACACCGGCATACCGCATCTTATAGACATTGATGCCGAGGGAATCTGCTGCCTGCGGATTTTCACCGCAGGCCCGCAGCCGCAGGCCGAACCGTGTCTTATACAGAATCACCGAAACTGCAATGAACACCAGAATACAGATATAGGTGGACAGATACACTTTGTTCAGGATCAGATCGCCAAGAAATCCCCAGCTGTAATCCTTCGGCAGACCGAATGTCGACGGACGTATCATAAACCAGCCGGCGGCACTGCCCTTTGACATGCCCAGTGTATTCTGCTGTGCGATCAGAACGATGAAAAACAGCACAACCGCCGGAGCCAGCATATTCAGCGCCGTGCCGCCAATGGTCTGGTCAGCCTTCAGATTGATTGCCGAAAAGGCCAGCAGCAGGGAGAACAGTCCTCCGAAGACTGCGGAAACCAGCAGCGTCAGAAGCAGCAGAATCTGCCCTTCTTCCTTGTCAAACAGATTCAGATCCTGCATGATCCGAATAAACAGCACTCCGATAAATGCACCGAAAATCATAATACCTTCCAGTGCCAGGTTGATCACGCCGGATCGTTCGGCGCAGACACCGGCCAGCGCAACAATCATAAGAGGTACTGCAAACAGGAGGGTCTGTTGAATTAAGAATACCATTACTTGTTTCCTCCCTTCTTCTTTTCTCTGCCGTTGAGCACCTGCTTGATCAGCATGGAGAAGGCGCTCAGGTATACGATAACAGCGATAATAATGTCAGAGATGTACTCGTTATAAGCGGTCAGAGACTTCAGCTGCGTACCTGCCACATTCAGCATGGACATGAACACTCCGGTAAAGATTACAGCAACCGGATTATTCGAAGCGAGCAGCGCCACAGGGATACCGTTAAAGCCTTCGGCCGGCAGGCTCTGATAAGTGGACCAGAAGAATTCGGTGTTTCCGGACAGATAATATAATGCCGCACCTGCCGCAGCCAGCGCGCCGGAAATCATCATGGATAATATAATGTTTCTCTTATCATTGATACCTGCGTATCTGGCTGCATGACGGTTGGAACCGCAGGCACGCAGTTCATAGCCGAATGTCGTGCGGGTCAGCATGATAAACATCGCCACAGCAAGAATGCAGGCGATCCAGAACCCGCCATTGGCCTGCGATCCAGGGAACAGAAGATTCATCCCCAGCTTCGGTGTGACAACACCCACATTTTTCAGCGGAATAATATACCCGATTTTTCCGCCTTCTGCTGCATTCTTGAATATTTCATGACTGTCAAACCACCAGGTTACCAGGTTGGCGGCAATCCAGTTGGTCATAATGCAGGTAATCACTTCATTGATATTCAGATATGCCTTAAAGACACCGGGGATTGCACCCCAGAGCGCCCCGAGGAGCATGCCCGCAAGAAATGCGGCAATCCACGCGATGAAAACAGGGCATCCTGCATTTCCCAGAACAAGGCCTACTGTCAAAGTTCCCATCGTACCCATCAGATACTGGCCGGCCGCACCAATATTAAACAGACCGGTCTTGAAGGCCACCGCAACGGAAAGTCCCGTCATGATCAGCGGAGTGGCCCGGAACAGCATATTACCAAGGTTTACCGGGTTATAGCCGAATGTCAGCGTTCCACCGCTCCTTCCTGTACTGAATACACCCAGGAATACCAGACGGATTCCTTCTCCGATTCCCTTGGTGCTGATTCCTTCCTTCGTCAGGCCGACGGCTATGATGATCAGTGTTCCCACCGCCATACCGATAAGAATGGAAATGACAGCAGATAGAACGGATTTCGCACCTTCCGACCGGAACCATTTCTGTCTTCCGGTATCCGGATCAATTCTTAACATGATGCAGCCTCCTCTCCCTGCCGCTTTGCGCCGGACATGTAAAGTCCCAGCTCCTGCACAGTCGTATTCTTCGGGTCCAGTTCACCCACAATTTTTCCTTCATATAATACAAGAATCCGGTCTGAGAGGCCCATGACCTCGTCCAGTTCCAGCGATACGAGCAGAATCGCCTTGCCTTTATCCCGTTCCGCGATCAGCTGCTTATGAATGTGCTCAATCGCACCGACATCCAGACCTCTTGTAGGCTGAACCGCCACAATCAGCGGCTCATCCCGATCCAGCTCTCTGGCAATGATCGCTTTCTGCTGGTTGCCGCCGGACATGCTTCTTGCCACAGTAACAGCTCCCTGGCCGGAACGGACATCATAATCGTCGATCAGCTGATCCGCATACTTTCTCACTTCATCAAACCGGATAAAACCGTGCTTCTGGAACCTCGGCTGCATATAGCTCTGCAGCACCATATTCTGTTCCAGTGTGTAATCCAGCACCAGTCCGTGTTTATGACGATCTTCCGGAATATGACTCATACCCGCCTGACTTCTCTTGCGGATGCTGGCATTGGAAATATCTTTTCCGCAGAGGCTGATTTTTCCCGCACTGGTCTTTTCCAGACCGGTCAGTCCGTGGATCAGTTCTGTCTGACCGTTTCCGTCAATTCCGGCGATGCACACGATCTCTCCTTGACGCACATCAAAGGAAATTCCTTTCACCGCATCATTTTTATGAATCTTTGAAGGTACCTTAAGATTCTCCACATGCAGCACGACATCACCCGGCTTTGCAGGCTCCTTCTGAATTTCCAGCTGAACCGGACGTCCAACCATCATATTGGACAGTTCCTGCTTGTTGGTATCTTTCGTATTAACGGTTCCGATACATTTTCCTTTTCTCAGAACCGTCACCCGATCCGAAACAGCCATGATCTCATTCAATTTATGTGTGATAAACAGGATCGATTTGCCTTCTTTCGCAAATCCCTTCATGATTTCCATAAGTTCGTCGATTTCCTGCGGCGTCAGTACCGCCGTCGGTTCATCAAAAATCAGAATATCATTTTCCCTGTACAGCATCTTCAGGATTTCCACCCGCTGCTGCATCCCGACGGTGATGTCCTCTACTTTCGCATCCACATCCACCTTCAGGCCATACTTTTCTGAAAGCGCAATCACTTTCTTTCTTGCTTCCTTTTTTTTCAGGAATCCCAGTTTCGTTGTGGTCTCTGCGCCAAGAATGATATTGTCCAGGACAGTGAACACATCGATCAGCTTAAAATGCTGATGCACCATACCGATGCCCAGTGCCGTCGCATCGTTCGGATTATTGATCTTAACTTCTACACCATCTTTTTTAATCGTGCCTGCTTCCGGCTGATACAATCCGAAGAGCACGCTCATCAGCGTTGACTTGCCTGCGCCGTTTTCACCTAGGAGTGCATGAATCTCCCCCTTCTTCAGCTGCAGGGTAATATCATCGTTCGCCACAATACCGGGAAATTCTTTACGGATGTGGTTCATTTCTATTACATATTCCGATGTCATAGTCTTTCCTGCCTTTACTTTTTTCTGCTTTATGCGTCGTTTTTAAAAAAAAAGGGGGAATTGCTTCCCCCCTTTCTGCAGGTTGCAAGAACCTTCCTTATTCTATTCTTTTCGTCCTATTTTACGAAAGTAATGTTTTCCAGTCCAGCAGTGGATGGATCCGCCACGGAAGAATCATCGTCAACCACGATTTCGCCGCTCTTGATCTTGGCATATAATGCATTGTAGTCTTCTACAGACCAGTTTTCCATTGACCATGTATCTGTCGGAATGCCGACTGCATCATCAGCAGCGCCCAGAGTCATAGCACCGTTCAGAAGCTTTCCACCGTCGTAGTACTGGCCTAAAGTCAGCATTACGGAACCTGCCAGATCCTTCATAGCAGAAGTGACAACCGCTTCGGACAGTCCACTCTGGTCTACGTCAACACCGATCAGGCTTGCTTCTTCTGCTTCTGCAGCATCCTTGCCGGAGTTGAACATGGAGCCGCCGCACATGAAGATCACTTCAGTGCCTGCTTCATACCAGCCTTTTAACATAGCAGTCAGTTCCGGAGAATCGGAGAAGCTGGAACCATGTTCCCAGCTGTAACGCATTTCAACGGTTTCATCCTTTTCCGCTGCTGCTGCATTGGCACCCTGTGCATAGCCGTAGCCGTATCTGATGCACGCAGGATTGGAACCGCCGCCGCCGCCGGAGAATCCGAGCTTCGTATAGCCTTCCATTACTGCAGCATATCCGGCCAGATAGCCAGCCTGCTCTTCCTGATAGTTTACACCAACCAGGTTGTCCAGTCCCAGATCCCATCCATCTACAAAGATGAACTGGACTTCAGGATACTTCGGAGCTACTTCCTTCAGTGCAGTTTCCTGCAGGAATCCCGGAGTTACCAGAACTTCAGCGCCAGCTTCACATGCATCCGTCATAGCCTTGATTCTGTCTTCATCCGTTGCCTGCGCACCGTTTGCCGGCTGATAATACTTGTAGGTCTTGTCATTCTGGCTTGCATAAGCCTTGCAGCCGTTCCATGTGAACTGGTTGAAGGATCCATCCTTCAGCTGGCCCACATCGGTAACCATTGCGATCTGATACGTTCCGTCTTCCGATTCGCAGTTGTCATCGATCGCCTCATAGTTGATTGCAGTTTCTTCCGCATTGTCTCCGCTCTGGTCATCGGCAGGCGCATCATTGCTGCTGCCGCATGCAGCGAAGCAGAAGACCATTGCTAAAATCAGCAGAATTGAAAGTAACTTCTTCTTCATTTTTTCCCTCCTAAAAGAATTACTCGATATTTGTGATATTAGTGATATCTTCCATATTATAATACAAATATGCCAAAAGGGAAAGTCTATTTTTTCGCGAATGTCTAATATTTCTTATCTTCAGTCGCTTTTTTCGCTTTTTCTTCCGGGCCTTTTTCAAAAACCCGAAAAAGCCGCAGGGCGGGAAAAACTTTTCCCCGCTCTGCAGGCTTTTTCTTAACCGCCGCTTTCCGCACTTCTGCCCGACTTCGTTTTTTATCCTGCGAAAATCTGTACCCACAGCGGTGTTCCGTTTTTATCCTCAGCATATCCCACACCGATTCGGGAATAGCTGCTGCTCAGAATATTTGACCGGTGTCCGGCGGAATTCATCCAGCCGTTCATTACCGCTTCCGCGTTCTTCTGGCCTTTCGCGATATTCTCACCTGCTGTCCGGTAAGAGATACCGGCTGCCTTAAGCATGTCAAAGGCTGAACCGTAAGTCGGAGAAGTATGGGAGAAATACCCGTTTTTCGCCATATCTTCCGCTTTCTTCTGCGCGACAGCCGCCAGCTGGCTGTCGGAAGCAAGGCTTTCCAGTCCTGCCGCATTTCTTTCTCTGTTCACAAGCTGCACGACCTGTGCCTGCCTGGTTCCGCTCTGCACCTGACCGGAGATCGCGCCGGATCCCTGACCGGTTTCCTGACCAGCGGTTTCGCCGGACTCCGATCCGCTTTCTGATCCAGGTCTCTGCGTTCCCGGAATTGTAACACTGCCGGAAGAACCCGGCTGCCATATACCTGCCGCGCAGATATATTTTGAGAAGAAACCCCTCATGCCAGAAACATTCCAGCGGCTTCCCTCTCTTTCTGCTGCACCTGCCTCCATGGCCATTGCATTTCCGCATGCACCCAGCACTACCATGGCGCTCAGTACTGCACCCATCATTTTCCTTTTCATAACAGTCTCCTTTCATGGCATTTCTATTCGTCTTGTCTTCAGAAGACTCTTCTACTATAACGCCCTTTCCCGCCCGTGCCTACCCCTCAAAATCTGGCGTCCCTGCCATCTTTTAGGCTTCATTGACAAACGGATGCGCATTCTGTAGAATAGAACTAAAGAAAAAGAAAGGACAGGAAAATGAAAAAATCGACATTAAAGAAGCTGTCACTTCTGACTGTGCTTCTTCTGCTTTTTACCTTGCTGGCCGCCTGCGGATCTGCAGGACAGACCGGTGCCGGACTGCAGAATGAAACAGGCCCGGCAGCAGAACTGCCCGATCAGAACGGCAGTTACACCTCTGCGGAAGATGTGTCGGCATACCTCATTGCCTACGGGCAGCTTCCGCAGAACTTTATCACAAAAAAAGAAGCCCGTGATCTGGGCTGGGAAGGCGGTTCTCTGGAGCCCTACGCACCCGGAAAGTGCATCGGAGGAGACCGGTTCGGAAACTATGAAGGAACCCTTCCGGAAAAAGACGGGCGCACTTATTACGAATGTGACATCAATACGCTCGGCGCTGACAGCCGGGGCGCCGAACGGCTTGTTTTTTCCAGCGACGGGCTGATCTATTACACAGCGGATCATTATGAATCCTTCACACTGCTGTACGGAGAGGAGTAGGCAGAAACCATGATGAAAGAAATACAGACCATCCTGATTGACGGCAGCCTGATTACCTCCCGTGAGGAATTCTTCGAGGCGGTCCGCTCCCAGCTTCCGCCGGGACTGGTTATGGGATCCAATCTGGATGCCCTGCACGATGCGCTGACCACGATTTCGAGCTTTACTACCCTGCGCGTTCTCGGCGCAGAAATTCTGGAATCCAATCTGGGCCGGGACTGGCAGCGGATTCTTCGTGTCATCAATGACAGCCTGGATGAGAATTACAACCTTTCTCTGGAATTTGAAGAAAGTGAACTGTAGCCATACGAAGGGAAACAGACAACGGAAAGGTCACAGCACCGCAGCAGCTTCCATTTCGCTGACAAAGCGGCTGATGATCTTTCCTGTCATGCCCCAGATAATCTGACGAGCTTTCCCGTCCCCATAGTGATAGATGAGCATTGTTTTTTTCTCTTTTCTCCATTTATAATCCCGCCGTATTCCTGCTTCCTCATAGGGAAATTTTTCTGTATTCTGCACGATATCGTACGTGAATCGGATCGGCTGTGCATCCAGGAAGAACTGATATGGAACGGTAAATACTTTCTCGACTTCTGCCGGATTAAGATGGAGATGCTGCAGCGTTTCTTCTTCTACGGCACCAGCAAAAGTATATAACGTAATATCTCCAATTCCATATAAGGTGTCAAACTGACCCAGAATCTTAATTTCATTCCTGCCGATTCCTGTTTCTTCCCAGGTTTCCCGCAGGGCGCATTCCAGAGGAGTTTCCCCTTCTTCCACCCTGCCGCCCGGCAGGCAGACATCTCCCGGCTGGGTTTTCATTTTTTCGGATCGCTGTTCAAAAAGGAAGGACAGCTCTCCGTTTTTCCCTGAAACCAGCAGGATCATCACACTGAAATACTTTCTTTTATCCACAGATCCGACAGCACGCCCGGCCAGAGCTTTTCCGATGGTTTCCAGCGTGATCGGACGGCCGGATTTCTCTACCTCTTCTGATCGCATATTGTTTTTCTCCTTAAAACGAAAACTGGCGATGGAAAAACCATCGCCAAAATAAAGCAGTCCATTCAGCAGTTTCGTTAGTTCAGGATCTCGCAGCCGTCAAAGTTCACACCGATCATTTCTTCTTTTTCCGCACTGACGCTGACTACAAACTCCATTCCGTAATTTTTAGAGATATCTTTCAGTCTTTCAATGAATTCCGGCAGGTCGCTGATCTTGAAGTCAGCATGCTTCAGAATACTGTCGATGAAAACCGTTTCGATATCATGATCGGAGCTGATAATGCCGTACAGGAAACCGATATATTCATCGCAGTTGGTAATATGTTCAAAATCTTCCATGCAGATGACTCTGATTCTGTATTTCAGATCATACATCAGTCTGTGGTTCTTATTGATAAAAATGACACTGCCCTTGCTGTTCTCCACTGTGCTGTTCGCAAGGTCGATCATCTGTTTCGTCTTTCCGCTGCCTTTATGTCCTACTAATAATTTCACCATAGTAATCGCCTCCTAAGTTTCTCTCGCTCACAGGATGTTGAGCATTTTTTTCATTATATAATAAATCCCGCTCCAATTCAACGGGTAAATCAGAATTCTTTTTGTTCTTTTCCACCTTTTCTGCACTGATTCAGCCGAAGCTGCCCGCATGCACCATCAATATCATCCCCCAGTTCCCGGCGAATCGTCGCAGGAACCCCTTTTTTTTCAAGAAATGCCTGAAACTGCTGCACATCTTTTCTGGAGGTCGTATGCATCCCGCTTTCCTTCACCGCATTCAGGGGAATCAGATTCACATGGCAGAGCATTCCTCTAAGTCTCTCCGCCAGTTCCCGGGCATGGATCATCTGATCGTTCACGCCATTCACCAGGGTGTATTCAAAGGTGATCCGGCGGGATGTCTTTTTCGTGTAGTCTCTGCATGCATCGAGCAGCTGATCCATCGGGTAAGCCCTGCTCACCGGCATCATAGAGGACCGGATCTGGTCATTTGGCGCGTGCAGTGAGATAGCCAGGTTCACCTGCGGGAAATCCTCCGCAAAATCTCTAATGCCGGGCACAATGCCGCAGGTGGATACTGTCACGTTCCGCCAGCTCAGATTCAGCCCGTCCGGATCATGCAGCAGCCGGAGAAATGCTGACAGGTTCTGGTAGTTGTCGAACGGTTCACCGGTCCCCATCACCACCACATGACGGATCTTTTCGCCGGTATCTTTCTCTGCCGCCAGAATCTGGCCGATGATCTCTCCCGGTGTCAGGTTCCGGCGGAGCCCGTCCATGCCGGATGCACAGAATTTGCATCCCATGCGGCAGCCGGCCTGGGAGGAAACACAGATAGAGTTCCCGTATTTATACTTCATGAAAACACTTTCAATGGCATTTCCGTCTTCCAGCCCGAAAAGATACTTCCGGGTGCCGTCCATCCTGGATATCTGTACCTGCAACGGTGTAAGGATCCCCAGGTCCGCACATTCCGAAAGTTTCTCACGCAGTGATTTCGGGACATTGGTCATCTGGCTGAAAGCTGTCACACCGCCTGGTCTGGCTTCTGCGCCGGATCCGCAGTCCTGATACATCCATCGGAAGATCTGCTTCGCCCGAAATTTCGGTTCTCCCAGATTCTTTATGAAGTTTTCCAGTTCCTGCAGCTGCAGGTCTTTCAGGTTTACCATTTTACCAAACAGTCCTTTCCCGCCGGATTATCTATAGCAAATCCCCTGAACAGGCGCCTCTGTTCACAGAGCTCCCGCCCAGGGGATTCTTTTATTTCAGTTTCCGGTTCATCGCGAGCAGCCGGGCGTGTTATACCCGCGTTACATCGATACCGGTCTTGTGCCCGTTCAGATCAAATTGATCCAGATCCGCAGACGCAGCCGCTTCTGCGATTTCCACGGCCAGCGTCTCCTTCATGATATATTCGCGATGCTTCTCCGCCGCTGCTTTTACTTCATCATCGGCTTCGATCGTGATCACGATGTGATCCATCATTTCGAAATCTTTCTGTTTCCGCATCTGCTGCACCTTGGAGATCAGTTCTCTGGCCAGACCTTCGTCGATCAGATCTTCTGTCAGCGTTGTATCCAGGATGGTGAAGATATTGTTTTCCATCGCCACCGCGAATCCGTCCTTTGCACTGATACGGATGTCTACGAAGTCCTTCTCCACTTCAAACGGTTCACCGTCCAGATCAATGACCGCCTTTCCGTCCGCTTCCAGCGCGGCAACCAGTGAAGCGGCATCCGCCTTCGCCAGTGCACCGCCGAAGGATTTGATTCTGCCTCCAAGCGCCGGACCTGCAACCTTGAAGTTCGGCTTCAGCGCAAAGTTCATATATTTTTCCAGATCCTTTTCAAAAACAACCTGTTTTACATTCAGTTCCTCTTTTATCAGATCTGTCAGATCGCCGATCACGGCCTCATACTTGCCGTCCACCAGTACTTCCGACAGCGGCTGTCTGACCTTGATCTTCTCTTTTTCCCGGGTGCCGCGGCCCAGAGCCACCAGGGCTCTGACCAGATCCATTCTTTCTTCGACACTCTTGTCCACCAGATCCATGTCTGCCTTCGGGAAGTATGCAACATGGACCGTATCTTCCCCGGTCAGATTCGTGTAGATCTCATCGGAAATAAACGGCGCAATCGGTGCGATCAGCTTCGCTACACCAACCAGCACTTCATAGGTGGTTGCATATGCACTCTTCTTATCTTCCGTCAGTTCCTCTGCGAAGAACCGTCTTCTTGCCCGGCGGATATACCAGTTGGACAGATCCTCCACCACAAAGTCTGTGATGGCACGCACCGTCTTCATATGATCATAGGAATCCATGTACTCGGTCACGTCGGCGATCAGCTGGTTGTATTTGGACAGGATCCAGCGGTCCAGTTCCGGACGGTCTGCATACGGCACATCCAGTGTCCGCGGATCGATCTCATCCTGGTTGGAATACAGAACGAAGAAGTTATATACATTCCGCAGGGTTCCGAAGAACTTGCTGACCACATCTTTCAATCCTTCCTCATCAAACTTGGTCGGTGTCCATGCCGGAGAAACGGAAAGCAGATACCATCTTGTCGCATCAGCACCGTACTTGTCAAGCATTTCAAACGGAGATACCGTGTTTCCTTTATGCTTGGACATCTTCTTTCCTTCTTTGTCCAGAATCAGGTCATTTACCAGTACGTTTTTGTATGGTGCACATCCCTTTACGATGGTGGAAATCGCCATCAGAGAATAGAACCAGCCTCTGGTCTGGTCGATACCTTCACAGATAAAGTCTGCCGGGAACAGCTGATCGAAATCTTCCTTATGCTCAAACGGATAGTGCCACTGTGCAAAAGGCATGGAACCGGAATCAAACCAGCAGTCCATGACTTCCGGAATTCTGTGCATGGTCTTGCCGCATTCCGGACAGGTCAGGGTCACATCATCCACATACGGACGGTGCAGTTCGATACTTTCGTCGATGTCTTCATTGGCCAGTTCCACCAGTTCTTTTCTGGAACCGATGCAGTGAAGATGACCGCATTCACATCTCCAGATTGGAATCGGTGTACCCCAGTATCTGGAACGGGAAATTGCCCAGTCCTTCACATCTGCCAGCCAGTTTCCGAAACGTTTTTCACCGACAAAATCCGGATACCAGTTTACGGTGTTGTTGTTGGCAACCAGCTGATCCTTCAGCTTGGACATTTCAATGTACCAGGAAGGCTTCGCATAGTAAACCAGCGGTGTATCGCATCTCCAGCAGTGTGGATAGTTATGCTCGAGTTTCTCTTTCTTATAAATCTTGTCGCCTTCTGCCAGGTACTTGATGATTTCAACGTCAAGACCTTCTTCCATCACGAAACGGCCTTTCCACGGGGTTTCTGTATAGCATCCTCTTTCATCCACCGGCTGCAGAACGGCAAGATTGTATTTCCGTCCGCACTGATAGTCGTCTTCACCGAAAGCCGGTGCGGTATGAACAATGCCGGTACCGTCTTCTGTGGAAACGTAATCCATGCAGGTTACGATAAATGCATTTTTATTCTTTTCAGGAACACAGAACGGCATCAGCTGTTCGTATTCCCAGTATTCCATGTCGCGGCCCTTCATTTCTTCCAGAACTTCGTATTCGTCCTTTCCGAGAACCTTAGAAGCCAGACCCTTGGATACATAGAAAATGTTTCCTTCGTTATCTCCGGAAGTCATCTTTACTTTCACGTAGTCAATGTCCGGTCCTACGGTCAGTGCGATGTTGGATGCAAGGGTCCATGGCGTTGTGGTCCATGCAAGGAAGTATTCGTTGTCTGTCCCTTTTTTCTTGAATTTACAGGTCAGAGTGTTTACTTTCACCATCTTGTAACCCTGTGCCACTTCGTGAGAAGCCAGACCTGTTCCGCATCTCGGGCAGTAAGGCAGAATCTTATATCCTTCATAAATCAGACCTTTGTCGAAAGCCTGCTTTAAAATCCACCATCCTGTTTCAATATAGTCGTTGTCCAGGGTGATGTACGGGTTGTCCATGTCTGCCATGTATGCCATACGGTCAGACATTTCCGTCCACATGTTTGTATAAGTGAAGACGGATTCACGGCATTTTTCATTGAATTCCTTGATGCCATACGCTTCGATGTCCTGTTTGCCGGAGAATCCAAGCTGCTTTTCCACTTCAATTTCCACCGGAAGTCCGTGGGTATCCCAGCCGCCTTTTCTCTTTACCTGATAACCCTGCATGGTCTTGTAACGGTTGATGGAATCCTTCAGGGTTCTTGCCATAACGTGATGAATACCCGGTTTGCCGTTGGCAGTCGGAGGTCCTTCATAGAATACAAATGACGGTGCACCCTCTCTGGCAGAGACGCACTTATGCAGCAGGTCTTCTTCTTTCCATTTCGCCACTTGCTCGTTCTGAACTTCAGCAACCGGCTTTTCTGATAAGTTTTTGAACATTCTGTTTTCCTTTCTTTTCGTACTAAATACTTAAATATAAGTTTACGTTCTGATTTTGGTTTACCGGTATATAAAAAATCCCCAAACCAACATCAAAATTGATTTAGGGACGATTATTCCTAACCGCGGGACCACCCTAGTTGCCGCCTCCATCAAGGCCGCCTCTCATTAGCGTGTCAGACTCCGGAGTGATATTCACATGGACTTCACCGCCGTCCTCTCACCACAGGGTACTTCGCAAAATCCTCTCTCCCGGCTTTCGCATCTCGTCTCCCGCAGACGGCTCTCTGTAAGGTTCTTACATCCTGCTACTGGTTCCTTCAACGTCTGTTGATTCAGTTACTGCACGTAAAAAACGTACTATAATATTCTACTTTGCCATTGGCGGAAAGTCAAGGATTTCTTTGCAGTTTCCGCTTGTAATTCTTTGCTTTCCTTAACTATCACATTCTCTTTCTGTATTCTTCTGAATTTCATTCATGTATCCAGCGGTGATAATTCCGGCAGGGAGTGCAACAATTGCAAT
>JALEHL010000142.1 GCA_022770665.1 Bacillota bacterium | reverse complement strand
GATACACCGCTTCATTTTCTTCCCGCTGGGTTTCCCAGTAGTCTTCGATTGGATGTCCTTTCCCAACCCTTCTGTAGATTTCACGATAGGCATTGACCGTCGTATGGTTGGCTGCGGAGTCATCATCCCAGTCATCCTCGTCCTCGTAAACAGGATCGCATTCCCACCCGCATTCTCTACAGATATGCCCGATTCCAAACGTATACTTGCCGCAGATCACACATCTGTGAATTTCCTCTTCTGAATAAATCCGGTAGAACAGTTTCAGTGATTTCAGCCGCGACGTGTACATTTTCTGATCCATCACGGCTCTTGCAAATTTCAATAGTTTCATGATATCACCACCTTACCCAGATTGCCGGGCGAACGCCCACCGTTTTGTTATAGACAAATTCCCCATGGGTTGTAATCGCACCGAACGGATACACTGCCGCTGCCTTATTATGCCACTCGCTCGGTGTTCTGAGCCACCAGGAATTCTGCCGACGCCATCCCATTTTTTCACACTTTGCTTTGAGATAATCCGTGGAAAACGTTCTTCGTTCCTCATCGCTCGGAAAGCACCAATGGGCTTCCATGACAGATAACGCGAACACCTTATCCTCTGTCTCGTATTCTTCCTGCGTATATTCATCATCCGGATTTTTCAGCGTCGTGATTAGAATCTGCGCTTTTTCTTCCTCTGTGAAGGCCTGCGCATAAAACGTCTCATTCATCCACTTCCGCAGATTGCTGTCACGCCAGGTAATGTGGTCCTCTTTCTCATCAAAGACAATGGCGTCGATGCAGTATTTCGAAATCAGAAGAGCCCGGTCTTTTTCAAATCGCAGCGGTGTCCATTCGATCATCGCTTCTTCGCCTGCGGCCGTAAACGGATAGGCACCGAACAAAATCGGCAGTCCGAACGCTGCTTTGGTATGCAGGGGGAGGTCGTCGATGGCGTCCATATCCTTCTGCGTGACCCGAAAATGGTAGTCCGGAATGTCATATCTGCGGCTTGCGTCAAAAAGCGCTGCCCGCAGATCTGCCTCAAGTTCTACCGGCTCAATCACCTGTACTGTATCGATGTGTTCCAGTGCAAACCGCCGCATGGCGTAATAGCTGACCTGCACTTCCACCAGCACCGAACCGTCAAATCCCAGCATCCATTCCGGCACCTCGTCGGTTTCTGTAATGGTGATTTCCCGGCCAAAGTATTCCACAATATCATCGACGAGATATTCTTTCGCATAGAACGTGAATTTCATTGGCTTTTCCAGACCCATAACCGGATCCGCCAAAATCTGTCTGCAGTACTCTGCTTCCGAAATCTGCGTGTTCACATTCTCGAACCGCTGCACCCTTTCCTGCAGAACCTTCATATCTTTCAGGTGATCAATCTTGTAGCTGCGGAGCCCATGCTCATATTGGTCCTCGTTCCAGCCGATCAGATAATAGGTGCCCTCATGGAGCAGCATGCGGTACGGGCTCAGTGTGTGCTGACTGTGTGCATGAAGCCTTTTATCCGTTCCATATTCGCAGTACTGAAACGCTATTTTCAGATTCCTGCTGATGGCATCATCAATCAGACTGATATTATTAAACAGTTCCGCATTATCACTCTTTACGTTTTCATTAATCGTGTAAAGATGCTTTACATTGGAAGCAAAATGGGTTCCGGCAAGTCTGCTCAGCTTGTCGATCAGATCTTTCGTATAGTTGGGTTTCATATACCGGCTTGACATGACTGCATCGATCAGCAGACGCAGTTCCGAATCTTCAAAGGTTCTGGATGCGATCCAGCTTCCGTCCCGATCCGATAAAATATCCACATCAAGTTCCTGACGCAGATGTTCTACGGTCCTGCCAATGGCTTTCCGCTCAACAGACAGATTATATTCACTGTCCAGATAGCGTGCAATTTCGTCCTGCTTCAGATGATGACAGGCATCACTGTGTTCTTCCAGGATACGAAGAATACATAAAGGAATGAGATTTCTTGAAGTTACGTTATACATGCATCAATCACCTCCAATACCAGTGTATCAGAGAAAAATCCGAAAATCAAATAAACCGTGTCCCATAAATGGGACATGCGGGGTTTTTTACATGAAAAAAGCAGACCTGCAGCCTGCTATGAATTGTTTTCAGTTATACATTTTTTAGTTGGAGGCTTTTCGGCTTTAATGCCTTTTTTCGGCAGCGGTCATTATGGATTTCTCCCATACCGTGGTATCTCTCATTTGCCAAACAAATCACTGTGGGTTCCTGTGCGGGACAGGGTGAGCACCAACACATCG
>JALEHL010000104.1 GCA_022770665.1 Bacillota bacterium | reverse complement strand
GCTCTCAGACCGTCGATGATTTCCTGGTCAACACCCTTGGCTACGCCGACAACGTGCTGGTCAGCCCATTCAACCTTGTCGCCGCCCTGTGCGATAAACTTGTCAGCGCCAACGTGGCAGATCGGACATTCTGCCGGTGCTTCCGGTCCTTCATAAACGTATCCGCAAACTGTGCAAACCCATTTCATAATGTGTATTCCTCCTTAATGTGTAACAAAATATTTTTCCGGCACTTTCACATGCCCATCGATACTCCTATTTTAACACATTTTAAAAAAAAGAAAAGGGAATAATGTAAAGATTCGGTGAAATTTCTGACAAGCAAAACTCCGTTGCAATTTCGCCGGTTTCAGTATATAATAGGTCTGTGTCATGTTTCACAAGGAGCAGAACGATATGAGAAAAAAAAGAAAGAAGGCTGTCTGCTGTCTGCTGGCACTTGCCATGGTCTGCAGCATGACGGGCTGTACCACATATAACAATTTTAAAGCGGCGTTTTTCCCGGGAAGCAAGGCGGAGCAGGAGCAGACCATCAAAATCGGTATTTATGAAGCCACATCCGGGAAACTGAGCGATCAGGGGAAAGCGGAAGTAAAGGGCATTGAACTGGCCCATGACCTGTACGGCACCGTGCTGGACAAGAAGGTGGAACTGGTTTACGGAGACAACCAGTCCAGCATGTATGTCGGCGAGACGGTGATTCAGGAACTGATTTCGCAAAATCCGTCCGTCATTCTGGGAAGCTGCGGCGAAACCGTGACGCTGATGGCCAGCGATTACATCAAGGCAGCTAGCATCCCCGCCATCACCATTTCCAGCACCAATCCGCTGATCACCGCAAACAATGAGTTCTATTTCACGGCCACCTTCGCGGAAACGCGGCAGGGAGATGCACTGGCCGACTATGCGTTTACCGGAAGAGGAAAAGACGTGGTCGCTACGGTGAAGCTCTCCAGCGATGATACAGCAACTGCGACCATCAAGCGTTTCACGAACCGGATGAAGAAGCTTTCCGAAAATGACCGGTGCATTGTCGGCAGTTTCGAACTCCCGCAGGACACGGGCGATTATACGGATGTGATTGAAAAGATCAGAGAATCCGGTGCCAAGGCCGTGTTCCTGGCAGTTCCGCCGTCGACAGCCAGGGCGTTCCTGCAGCAGGCGGTCGATCAGCGCATGACACATATCACGTGGCTGGGCGGACGGTCATGGGACGACGAAGATCTGCTGAATTTTGTGAAGTCGCAGAAGAAACTGGATATCGCATACCCTTCAGATTTCAGCCAGAAGGTTTCCACCGCGCGGACGGAAGAATTCGTGAAAGCGTATAAAGAAAAATATGGCGAAGGGGAAGAACCGTCAGAAGCTACGGCAGTTGCCTTTGATGCCTATCTGCTGGCGCTGCAGGCCATAGAAGATGCACAGAATACGGTCATGGAGCTGACTGAAGAGGAAGTGCGCAGCCGGTATGAAACAGAGGCGACCCAGAAAGCGGCTATTGCCGAATGGAAGCAGGCGAGAGAAACCGGCATTCCGACAGGGAGGCAGATCAAGCTGATGCTGGAGCAGATCAAGAATTTCCAGGGTGCATCCGGAATTATCAGTTATAATGGAAAGAATGAAGCGGCCAAGTCGATCACGATCAACCGTATTTCCGGCGGTCAGGAGCAGCCTGCATACAATGTGGAATAAAACAGTATGATTAAAACCTTTTCAGTGAGGTAGAATAAATTTATATCAAATACAAAGGAGAACCAGAAACATGGAAGAAAAGATTTTAGAAGCAATTGCACAGATCA
This sequence comes from Bacillota bacterium, assembly GCA_022770665.1. Lineage (GTDB taxonomy): Bacteria > Bacillota > Clostridia > Peptostreptococcales > Anaerovoracaceae > RGIG7179. The sequence continues at coordinate 13,698 of JALEHL010000104.1, read as the reverse complement.
AGCCTTTCCTGCAGAGAGACGGCGGAGACATCGAATTCGTGGAACTGACCGACGATAATGTAGTAAAAGTAAAGCTGCAGGGACACTGCGCAGGCTGCCCGGGTGCACAGATGACACTGAAGGCAGTGGTAGAAAGAATTATTAAAGAAAGCTATCCGGAAATCAAAGGCGTAGAAGCAGTATAGAGAATCCGGAACGGACAATAGGGAAAGCGGTTGCGTAATTTCATCGTTTCCAGGAGGAAACAGGAGGTTACGCAATATTGCTGTAAGGAGAAATTCAGGATGGAGTGTGGCAGGATGAACGGTGGATTACAATATGAAGCATATCTGGAAAAGAATGAACAGGCGCTGATCGAAGGTCTCCAGAAGCTGATCCGGATCAACAGTGAACAGGCGGAGCCGGTCAGAGTCAGCGAAGAGGAAATCTATCCTTTCGGGCAGGGCGTGCAGGACTGTTTTCAGGCATGCATGGATCTGGCGAAAGAGATGGGATTTGAATGCACGAACGTGGACAACTACGGCGGCCATATCGACTGGCCGGGAAGAAGCGGAAAGGTGATGGCCATCATCGGCCATCTGGACGTGGTTCCCGCCGGAAGCGGATGGGATTTTGACCCGTACGGCGGCGAAGTGAAGGACGGATATATCTATGGACGCGGAACGACCGACGACAAGGGACCGGTGGTATCCTGCCTCTATGCCATGAAATCTCTGAAAGATGCCGGATACCAGCCGGAGAACACCATCCGCATCATTCTGGGACTGGACGAGGAGACCGAATGGAAGGGCATGGACTATTACTTTGAAAAGATGCCGCGGCCGGATTACGGCTTTACGCCGGATGCGGACTTCCCTGTGATCAACGGCGAAAAGGGAATGATGGTTTTTGAAATCGCCAGGAAATTTTCGGGGAAACAGACAGGAGCGAAAGGCCTGACCCTCCGTTCTCTCTCCGGCGGAACCGCACCGAACAGCGTGCCGGACCGGTGCCGGGCCGTTGTTCGCAGTGAAGCGGCCGGAGCCTATGAGGCGATCCGGCAGCAGGCGGCTGCATACCGGGAAGAAACCGGATACCAGCTGTCCTGCAAAGGCATGGGAAAATCCATGGAGATCACATCGGCGGGCATTGCCTCTCACGGAGCCAAACCGGAAGGCGGACTCAATGCAGTATCCATTATGATGGATTTTCTGGGGAGACTGAACTTTGTCAGTGAGGAGACGAACGACTTCATCCGGTTCTATAATCAGTACATCGGATTCTGCTTGGACGGCGCTGCACTGGGCATTGATTTTGAGGACGACAAGTCCGGAAAAATGGTCTTCAACCTGGGCATGGCGGAGATCAGCCAGGAGGCCGCCAGACTGACCGTCAACATCCGGTATCCGGTCACCTGCACGGAAGAGCGGATCTTCGAGACACTGGATCCGGTGATGACGAAGTACGATCTGGGGATCGTGAAAGGAAAGAAACACGATCCGCTTTATCTGGACCTGGATAACCCGATGGTGAAGACCATGCTGGAAGTGTACCAGAAGCATACCGGCGATCTGGAATCCAGACCACTGGTGATCGGCGGCGGCACCTACGCCCGCTCCACACCGGGCATCGTCGCTTACGGCGCACAGTTCCCGGGCGATGAAGAACGGATGCACATGAAGAACGAGAGACTGTCGCTGGATCGGCTGCGGCAGATGACAGCGATTTACGCGGAAGCCATTTATCGCCTGTCCTCCGGATTTTAGACTGCCGGGCGGCTGGCGGCAGATTTTGCAAAGAAAGCGAGAACAGAAAGACATGAACAATCAACAGAATAAAACAGCGAAACTTGCCAAAATGGCCATGCTGGTGGCGATATCCATCGTGCTGGTGATGCTGATCCATTTTCCGATTTTCCCGGCGGTCGCCTTCCTGGAATACGATCCGGCGGATATTCCGATTCTGATCGGGACGTTTGCGTTCGGGCCGACGGCCGGACTGGTTCTGACCGCGGTGACGTCTGTCCTGCAGGGGGTGACGGTGAGCTCGGCCAGCGGTCTGTACGGCATTATCATGCATATCATAGCCACATCGGTGCTGACACTGACGGCAGGGCTGATCTACCGGGGGCATAAGACGAAAAAGATGGCAGTCATCGGCCTGCTGGCGGGAAGCTGTGCGATGGCCGTTGTGATGGCGGCGGCAAACATGGTGATCACACCGGCGTTTATGGGTGTGGATGCTGCAGTCGTCTGGCAGCTGATGCCGTTTATCATCGCGTTTAATCTGGTGAAAGCGGGGATCAACAGCGTGGTGACGTTCCTGCTGTACAAGCGGATCTCCCCGTTCCTGCACCGGTAGAGCGCTTGGAAGGGCATCCGGCGGATGGCGGAAACAGAGGCAGCATGGAGACAGAAAGACAGAAAGACAGAAGGACAGAAGGCAGAGATCGTATGGAATACAAACGAATCATTGAAATCAGAAATGAAGAGGATACCCGGGCTTTCGGGCTGGAACTGGCGCGGAAATGCGTGCCGGGAACGGTCATCGGACTGATCGGGGATCTGGGAACCGGCAAGACCACCCTGACGAAATCCATTGCGGAGGGGCTGGGCATTACACGGACGATCACCAGTCCGACCTTCACGATTGTACAGGAATACCGGGAAGGACGGCTGCCCCTGTACCATTTCGATGTGTACCGGCTCCACGGAACGGAGGATCTGTTTGAGATCGGCGCCGATGATTATTTCTACGGAAACGGCGTGTGCGTGGTGGAATGGGCTGACCTGGTCCTGGATGCCCTGCCGGAGTACGCCTGGATGATCGAAATCGAATATGCGGAAGAAGAAAACGGGAGAACGTATAAATGTACATTTTAGCTATTGAAACGACTGGACCGCGCTGCTCCGTCGCTCTGGCAGGCGGAGCCGGGGATGCCGGGGACGGCGGGACAGAGCGTGAGGCGGTCTGCCGGGTCCTTGGGGAAGAAATCTCTCTGCGCCCGATGGGGCATTTGCAGGATCTGATTCCGCTGACCGGACGCCTTCTGGACCGTCTTCACGTCGCAAAATCGGATATTTCCCACATTGCGGTTTCTGCCGGGCCCGGATCGTTTACCGGGATCCGTATCGGTGTCTCCACGGCCAGAGCTCTGGGGCAGGCGCTGGGTCTGCCGGTGATCGCCGTGCCGACGCTGGACGGATTCTGCAGAAAAGATGTGGAGGCGGCATTTGCGGCGGCGGCCCCTTCCATGCAGGGGGCAGAGCCAGTGGTCTGCGGGATGATCAATGCCCGCCGGGGGCAGGTGTACGGCATGATCGACGGATTTCTGCCGGGATGTCCCTGCATGCTGACGGACGTGCTGGAGATCATCTGCAGCGCCGAAGGGCCCGTGCGGTCCGCAGGCCGACCGGTGCTGTTTTTCGGAGACGGCATCGATGCCTATGAAAAAAAGATTCTGGACATACTGGGCGGCGCCGGCATGACACTGGGAAAAGAATACTTCTTTGCACCGGAGGCGTTTCGCTATCAGGACGCGGCATCAGCAGGAAGGCTGGCTTTTGAACGGATACAGGCAGGAGAAGGCGGCACCTGGAAGGATGTTCATCCGGACTATATGCGGAAAGCCGAGGCAGAACAGAAGCTGGAAGCCGGCGAGCTGCCCATCTGCAGACTGCCGAAGCAGGAATAGGAGGCATGCCTCAGGGAGGCCTGCGGAGTGAAAAGGCGGAGAAGACGGGAGAAGAAGCATGTCGGAACTGATCATCAGAAAAGCAGAAGAGAAAGATATTCCATCCGTTGCTGCGGTGGAGAAACAGTGCTTCACAGTGCCATGGAGCTTTGAATCCCTGCACCATGACATTCTGGAGAACAGGCTTTCCTTTTATATCGTGGCGGAAGTCGGCGGGACTGTCTGCGGCTACGTGGGAATCTGGAAGATTGTGGATGAAGGACATATCACTAATGTGGCTGTATCGCCGCAGTACCGGAGGAAACATATCGCTTCGGCGATGCTGGATGTGCTGCTCGCTGCCTGTGAAGAATCCGGAATTCGCCGTTTCACCCTCGAAGTGCGGAAAGGAAACGAGGCGGCACGCCGACTTTATGAAAAGAAAGGATTCCGGGATGCGGGCGTGCGAGAAGGCTACTATGACGATAACGGCGAAGATGCAGTGATCATGTGGAGAGAATAGAAAGCAGGAAAAGGATATGAAAGACGGAAAGTTCATTACGATGGCGTTTGAATCCAGCTGTGATGAGACGTCGGTGGCGGTGCTGGCGGATGGACGGCAGGTTCTGGCCAATGTGATCTCGTCCCAGATTGATATTTTCAGACAGTATGGAGGCGTCGTGCCGGAAATCGCATCCCGCCACCATCTGGAAAACATCAACCCGGTCATCGATCAGGCCATGGAAGAGTCCGGCCTGAGCTGGGAAGAGATCGACCTGATCGGCGTGACGGAAGGACCGGGACTGGTCGGGGCGCTTCTGGTGGGCGTGGCGACCGCCAAAGCGATCGCGTTCGCCCGGGATATTCCTCTGGTGGGCGTGCATCATATTCTCGGCCATATCAGTGCGAATTATATCGAATATCCGGATCTCAAACCGCCGTTTCTGGCACTGGTGACCAGCGGCGGTCATACAAATATTATCGCGGTGGATGACTACAACCGCTGCCGCGTGCTGGGAGGCACCCGGGATGATGCAGTGGGAGAAGCGTACGATAAAGTGGCGCGCGTGCTTGGCCTGGGATACCCGGGCGGCCCGAAGATGGACCGGCTGGCGAAGGAGGGAAATCCCGATGCCATTGCATTCAAGCGGGTCTATCTGGAAAAAGACAGCTACGATTTCAGCTTCAGCGGACTGAAGACGGCAGTTCTCAATTATCTGAACACAGAGAAGCAGGCCGGCCGGGAAGTGAACAAGGCCGATGTCGCGGCCAGCTTCCAGCAGGCGGTTATGGATGTGATCGTGGAGAAAGCGGTCCATGCGGTCATGGAACAGACACAGAACGGCGGGCGCGGTGAGAAAAAACTGGTGCTGGCCGGCGGTGTGGCATCCAACTCGAAGCTGCGCGCCATGCTGGAGGAAGCCTGCAGCACGCGGGGCATCCGTCTGTACCGGCCGAGTCCCGTCCTTTGCACCGATAATGGCGCGATGATCGGCTGTGCGGCATATTACAAGTACCGGGAGCTGGGAGCAGACAGTCTGGATCTGGATGCGGATCCAAGCCTGGAGCTTCCTGAGGAGAGATTATGATTATTTTATCAGCAAAAAATTTAAGCAAGGTGTACGGCACGGATGTGATTCTGGAGAAGGTCAGCTTTCATATCAATGAAGGGGACCGGATCGGCATCGTCGGAAAAAACGGCGCGGGAAAATCCACGCTGCTGAATCTTCTGACCGGAGAGCTCTCCTGCGATGACGGGGAGTTTTTTGTTTCTCAGAACACCCGCATCGGCTATCTGAAACAGCGGGAAAATTTCCGGTCCGACCGGACCGTGCTGGAAGAAGTGACGGAAATTTTCCGCCCTCTGCTGAATATGGAGAAGGAGATGGAGGAGACGGCATCCCGGCTGGAAGCGCTGACAGACGGAAAGCATGCAGACCGGGAGGCGGAGCGTGATCAGCTGATTGCCCGTCAGGCGGACCTTCATGAGGAATACTACCGCAGAGGCGGAGAGACGTTTCGCAGCGAGATCCGCGGCATTCTGAACTCCATGGCCTTCGGCCCGGAATTCTATGAGAAACCGGTCGGTTCCCTGTCCGGCGGGGAGCGGACCAGGCTGGCTCTGGCTGCCCTGCTTCTGGAAAAGCCGGATCTGCTGATGCTGGATGAGCCGACAAACCATCTGGACATCGGCACCCTGAAATGGCTGGAACAGTATCTGTCCGGCTACAAAGGAACCATCGTGGTGGTTTCCCACGACCGGTATTTTCTCAACCAGATCGTCAACCGGGTTTTCGAAGTGGAAAACCATCATCTGACCTGCTATGACGGGAATTACGACGCGTTTGCCGAGCAGAAGCGGATGCGGCGGGAAGCGGATCTGCGGGCCTATAACAATCAGCAGAGGGAGATCGCCCGCCAGGAAGAGATGATCCGCCGGTTCAAGGAGCGGGGAACGGAGAAACTGGCGAAACGGGCTCAGTCCAGGGAAAAACGTCTGGAAAATCTGGAGAGACTGGAACGGCCGGAAGCCGAAGGCGGACGGATGAAGATCCGCTTCAGACAGAATTTCCAGTCGGGAAACGATGTGCTGCAGGCCGAAGGTCTGGAAAAGCACTTCGGCCATGGTGCAGACAGAAAAGATCTGTTTTCGGGCGTCGATTTTGATATTAAGCGGGGAGAAAGAATCTGCATCGTCGGACCCAACGGAGTAGGAAAAACAACGCTTCTGCGGATTCTGCTCGGGGAGATCACCCCCAGCGGAGGTCATCTGAAAATCGGTCACAATGTCGCATTCGGCTACTACGACCAGGGGCAGCTGCTGCTGAATGATCACAATACGGTTCTGGAGGAGCTGAAGGAGTCCTACCGGCTGTATTCGGACACGGAAATGCGGTCCATTCTGGGACGTTTTCTGTTCCGGGGAGAAGATGTGTTCCTGCAGGTGGGCAGCCTCTCCGGCGGTGAAAAAGCCCGGCTGTCTCTGCTGAAGCTGATGCTCAGCGGCGCCAACACGCTGGTTCTGGATGAACCGACGAACCACCTGGATATCGACAGCAAAGAAGTTTTCGAAGAGGCGCTTCTGGAATTTCCAGGCACCGTCATCGTGGTTTCTCATGACCGCTATTTCCTGCAGAAGATCCCGACCCGGATCCTCGAACTGGAGCCGGACGGCCTGCGGGAGTATCTGGGCAGGTATGATTATTATCTGGAAAAAAAGGCCCAGCTTGGATCCGGGAAGCAGTATCTGGAGCAGATGGGAAAGAGCGCAGAGGGCAGTTCTGCGGAGAAAACAGCCGGAACCTCCGGCAGCAGTGTGCAGCTGGACGCAGCGGCGCAGCGCCAGCTGAATAAGATCCGGGAAGCGGAAGAACGGCGGAGAAAGAGAAAGCTGGAGGAGCTGGAGAATCAGATCAGTACGCTGGAATCGGAGATTGCGCAGATGGAAGAAGAGATGGTCCGGCCTGAAAACGCGGCTGACTATCAGCGGCTTGCCCGGCTGGGAGAAGACGTATCGGCGAAAAAGATTTTGCTGGACGGGCTCTACAGCCAGTGGGCGGAACTGGACGGATGACGTGCCGGAAAGGCCAACAGATGCGCCTTTCACAAAATGTTTCCGTGGATTCTTCAAAAAGTTCTTGCAATACTTGGTGATACTATTTATAATAAACCATAGTTTGAATTGCAAACGAAGAATGGAGGCATTTGATTATGACATTTGATAAAATTAAAGATATCATCATAGAACAGCTTCAGGTCGATGAATCCGATGTGAATATGGACACCAATCTGATGAAGGACCTTTCCGCGGATTCCCTGGATGCAGTGGAAATCATCATGGCGATCGAAGATACCTTCGGAATTGAAATCCCCGATGAGGACGCTGAAAAGTTCCAGACTGTCGAAGATCTGGTGAAGTACGTGGAAGAGAACAAATAGGCATCGAAGCATCAGGAAAACCCGCTGTCCATGCGGGTTTTCCCTTATGACCGGAAAGAGCAGGAAGGATACAGAAATGACGAAGGAGAAGCAGATTTCGAAAGCGGTGATCAAGAGACTGCCGCGGTACAGGAGATATCTGCACGAACTGCAGAAGAAAGGCGTGGAGAAGATTTCCTCGAAAGACCTTTCGAAGCTCATTGGATACACTGCGTCCCAGATCCGGCAGGATCTGAACAACTTCGGAGGTTTCGGCCAGCAGGGCTACGGCTACAGCGTGGATTACCTGTATGAGGAGATTGGAAATATTCTGGGACTGAACCGCAAATATAAGATGGTGATCGTCGGCTACGGGCGAATCGGACAGGCCATGGCCAGCTACATCTCCAAGAACGAGCTGAATTTTCATATTGTGGGAATTTTTGATGTGCGCCAGAGCATTCAGAATGTGGAGTTTCAGGATGCGGTGGTGCTGACCTGCGGCTCGCTGGCGGGATTCGTGGAGAAAGAGAAGGTGGATATCGCAGTCATCTGCGTGCCGACGGAGAAAGCGCAGCTTGTGGCCGATACGGTCGTGGGCGCCGGCGTGAAGGGCATCTGGAACTTTACCGCCGAGGATCTGGATCTGCCGGAGAATGTCGCGGTGGAGAACGTCCATATGAGCGACAGCCTGCATGCACTGGCTTACTATATGCAGGACATGGAATAGAAAAGGCGACTGCGGCGCGGAAAGCACGGCGCATGGAAGCGGTCGATGGAACATACAAAAACGCAAATACCCGGTTCGAAAGAACCGGGTATTGTTATAGGTAATTATTCTATGTAATTAACCTTCTACCGGAGCGTCTACCGGGCAAGCATCTGCGCAAGCACCGCAATCGATGCACTTGTCAGCGTCGATTACATAGATGTCGCCTTCAGAAATCGCTTCAACCGGACATTCGGATGCGCAAGCGCCACAAGCGATGCAGGCATCAGTAATTTTGTAAGCCATTTTAAAATCCTCCCTAAATTAAAGATATATCTTTTCGGATGGAACCATTATAGCAGAATGCGTCGAAATAGTAAAGTGATAGTTGTATAAAATTTCGTTTATTCCGGACGCGGTTTGTGGTAAACTGATGGATAGAAAAAGAAAGCCGCCGCAGGGGGCCGACCGGCGGCGGATGCAGAGGATGGGGAGGTAGGAAGCGCCAATGAAAATCTATACGCTGGTAGGAAAAAGCGGAACAGGAAAAAGCTTTCATGCCATGGAGCTTTGCCGCAGGCTTCAGATCGAGGCGATCATCGACGACGGGCTGTTTATCTATCAGAATACTGTGGTGGCCGGCGTGTCCGCCAAGCGGGATGCCACGAAAATCGGTGCAGTGAAGACTGCACTGTTCCAGGATGATGCGATCCGGGATGAAGTGGCGGCAGCCATCGCGGAAAAAAAGCCGGCCTCGGTCCTGATCCTTGGAACCAGCGTCGGCATGACCGATAAAATTATTCTCCGGCTGGGGCTTCTTCCCGATGAGGAAGCGCTGAACCAGGTTGAACGGATTTTTATCGAAGAGATCACAACCGAAGAGGAACGTGCCGCTGCCCGCCAGCAGAGGGACAAACAGGGAAAACATGTGATCCCCGCGCCTGCGCTGCAGCTGAAGCGGAATTTTGCAGGATATTTTCTCGATCCTCTCCGGATCTTTCGGGGAAAAGACTCCGGCGCAGCGGCGGAGCGGACTGTGGTGCGGCCGACTTACAGCTACATGGGGGAATATTTCGTCGATGAACGGGTGCTGGAAGATATCGTCATATGCGTTGCATGGCAGATGCCCGGTGTCAGCAGTGTGATCCGCGTGGTGCAGGATCCGCGGCCGGAAGCGTTCTGCCTCTCTGTCGCCATTAAAGTACGTGCCGGAAGCCCGATCTGGGAGACCGCATCCAGACTGCAGGAGGAGATCAGCGAACAGGTGGAGCGGATGACTGCCTTTAATGTGACATGCGTGGATGTGGAAGTTCGCGCCATGGAACAGGACCGGCAGACGGGAGAACCGAAAAATGCTGCAGTTTAAAACAGAAGTCCGGGATTTCAGCCCGGACGATATTTTTGACTGCGGCCAGTGCTTCCGCTGGAGCAGGCAGCCGGACGGAAGCTATACCGGAATTGCCGGCGGCAGGGTGGCTGTCGTGACACTGACCGGCATCCCTTCGCAAAATCCGTCCGCCGCGGATCATCCGACGTCCGGGATTCTGACTGTGACGCAGCACTGCGGTCCGCAGGGGGAAAGCGAGGAATCCATGACCAGGTTCTGGTCCGAATATCTGGATCTTTCCAGGGACTATGGAACGATCAAAGCCTTCCTGCGGCAGCATGACCCGGTCATGGACCGGGTCATCGCTGCCGGGGAAGGCATCCGCATTCTGAAGCAGGATCTGTGGGAAACGATGGTTTCCTTTATCATATCGCAGAATAACAATATTCCACGGATCCGCGGCTGCATAGAAGCACTGGCAAGGCAGTGGGGACAGCCTGCGGGGGAATGGGAAGGCCGGACCTGGTATTCTGTCCCTGAACCGGAAATCCTGGCATCTCTGCAGAGAGAAGACATGGATGCCTGCGGCATGGGATACCGGGGTCCGTATCTCATTGAAACCGCACGGCAGGTTCTGGAACAGGGCGGAATGGATGCGGTGAGAAGGAATCTGGAAAACACGACGGAAGATACCCTTCTGGATGCCCTGCGGAATTTTGCCGGTGTGGGACCGAAAGTCGCCTCCTGCATCGCGCTGTTCGGCCTGGGACGGATGCAGGCATTTCCTGTGGATGTATGGATGCGGCGTATTATGCGGCAGCTGTACGGAATCGACGAAAAAGACACAGACAAAATGCAGCAGAAAGCGGAGAAAGATTTTGCGCCGTGGGGCGGCATCGCCCAGCAGTATCTCTTCTGTTACGCACGCCGGAACCTGTAAACATCTTCACAAATTCTCCACAAAAAAGATTGATTTCAAGTATTGACATTCTTCCTTATCCGGGTATAATAAACTATGTTATCACTCAACGGTACTGAGTGCTAACATAGCGAAACCAGTTAAACATATTCTGGAGAATATCCACATAAACTATCAAGATGGAGGTATCTAAAATGATTGGAATCAAACCTTTAGGCGACAGAGTCGTGATTAAGAGAGCAGAAGCAGAAGAAAAGACGCAGGGGGGACTGATCCTGACCAGCTCTGCCAAGGAGAAACCGCAGATGGCGGAAGTTGTGGCAGTCGGTCCGGGAACCAAGGATGTGCCGATGGAACTGAAAGTTGGAGATAAAGTGATTTTCTCCAAGTACGGCGGAACGGAAATCAAGTATGAAGGTGAAGAATACACCATCATGCGTCAGGATGAAATTTTAGCGACGATTGAATAATACAAGGGGGAGAGAAAAATGGCAAAAGATATTTTTTACGGCGAGGACGCCAGAAGAAAATTACAGACAGGTGTAGATAAGCTTGCAGATACAGTAAAAATCACGTTAGGACCGAAAGGCCGCAACGTGCTGATCAATAAATCCTTCGGTTCTCCGCTGATCACCAATGACGGCGTGACCATCGCAAGAGAAATCGAACTGGAAGACGGCGTGGAAAACATGGGCGCACAGGTTGTTAAGGAAGTTGCTTCCAAGACCAACGATGTGGCTGGTGACGGAACCACGACCGCAACCCTGCTGGCACAGATCATTATTAAAGAAGGCTTCAAGAATGTTGCAGCAGGTGCAAACCCGATGGAACTGAAAAAAGGTATTCAGGGCGCGGTAGAAGTTGCAGTGGATGAGATCGGCAAGATCGCACATCCGGTAGAATCCAAGGATGCCATCGCACAGGTTGCAGCTGTTTCCGCTGCGGATCCTGCAATCGGCGATCTGATCGCAGAAGCGATGGAAAAAGTCGGCAAGGACGGCGTTATCACCGTAGAAGAATCCAAGAGCATGGGAACCAGCCTGGACGTTGTGGAAGGTATGCAGTTTGACAGAGGATATCTGTCCCCGTATATGTGCTCTGATACCGAGAAGATGGTTGCCAATATGGAAAACCCTCTGATTCTCATCACCGATAAGAAGATCTCCAATATTCAGGATCTGCTGCCGCTGCTGGAACAGATTGTTAAGATGGGCAGAAAGCTCCTGATCATTGCAGAAGATGTGGAAGGCGAAGCACTGGCCACACTGGTTCTGAACAAGCTGAGAGGTGTTGTGGATATCTGTGCGGTCAAGGCTCCTGGCTATGGCGACAGAAGAAAAGAAATGCTGGAAGATATCGCAATTCTGACCGGCGGCACAGTGATCTCCACGGATCTGGGATATGAACTGAAAGAAACCACCATCGATATGCTGGGAAGTGCAGCCACAGTGAAGGTTGACAAGGAAAACACCGTTATCGTAGGCGGCGCAGGCAGCAAGGATGACGTGAAGGCTAGAGTTGCAAACCTGAGAGCACAGGCTGAAGAAGCAACTTCTGACTTCGATAAGGAAAAATTACAGGAAAGACTGGCGAAACTGTCCGGCGGCGTAGCTGTTATCAAGGTTGGCGCAGCGACAGAAACCGAACTGAAGGAAAAGAAGCTGAGAATCGAAGACGCTCTGAATGCAACCAAGGCTGCAGTTGAAGAAGGTATCGTTTCCGGCGGCGGTGTTGCTCTGGTAAACACCATTCCGGCAGTTGCAGCATATGTTGAAACCCTGTCCGGCGATGTGAAGACCGGCGCTGCCATCATCAAGCGTGCACTGGAAGAACCGGTTCGTCAGATTGCAGAGAATGCAGGCTGTGAAGGCAGCGTTGTCGTAGCGGAAGTGAAGAAGAGCGCTGTCGGCACCGGCTTCAACGCAGCAACGGAAGAATATGTAAACATGATTGAATCCGGTATCGTAGACCCTGCTAAGGTTACCCGGTCCGCACTGCAGAATGCTGCATCTGCATCTGCAATGCTGCTGACTACCGAAGCCGGCATCGTAGATATCAAGGAACCTGCTCCGGCAATGCCGGATATGGGCGCGCAGGGCATGGGCGGCATGATGTAATCATCCCCTGACCGGCAGGCCTGCGGAGGGTGGGCCGAAAGGCCTGGCAGTACGCTGACCGGAAGGGCACTGGCATTTACGGCTTCGCCCGCGTTCTGCTGGGCGGGACATGAGCCTTTATGGTCTGCCCGCGTTCCCTCAGGCACGCTTCGGCTATATAAAAATGTAGAATGTATAATGTTTCAAATGGAAGACCCGGCGTTTGTGCGCCGGGTCTTTTTGCAGCCGCAGGCCCGGTGCAGGTCCGTTGCGGCGGGCGGAGCGAGCATCACCCGCCGCACCGGGCCTGCACGCAGGGGCACGCAGCGGGCGGCACAGGTCCTGCACGCAGGGTAGCACGGCAGGCTTATGGAGCATCACCCGCGCCGCCGCAAAGGGATGCACGGCGGGGCACGCAGCGGGCGGCACAGGTCCTGCACGCAGGGTAGCGCAGCAGGCTTATGGAGCATCACCCACAACGCCGCAAAGGGATGCACGGCGGGCAGTGCAGGGGGGCACGCGTAGGGTGGCACGCAGCGGGGCATGAAACCAGGGCTGCGGGCTGCTTTGCCGTGGGCAGTCAGGGGTTGAACGGCGGTTTCCCGCGAGCCACCCGCACCGTGGAGCGGTTAGCCAAAACAAACCCCCTCAAAAACAGCATTTTTTTCGCAAAAGAAGGGGTCCAGCCTGGAAAAATCGCAGGAAAACTGCGAAAATTAGAGAAAAAACCGTGAAAATCGCCCAAAACCTTAACATATATTGGAAATTAAGAAATATAATTACAGAACAGACCCCTTCTTTTCAGTTTTTTCGGTCCGTTTTGAGGGGGTTAGACAAGCCAAACCAGCTCAACCTCATGCCATGAAAGTGATAAAACTTGCAATCTCCCTCAATCAACATGCTTCATATATACCTCATATGAATTAAGTGATTGCGTTCGCACGAATCATCTGGTATAATATGTGTAAAGAAAAGTGAATTTGCATACGCCCTCGAGAACAGGAGGGACAATGAAAAAAAGAACTCGTCGAAGACTGCATGCAGTCAGACGCGAAAGAAGAGCGCACCGAAATTACA
>JALEHL010000047.1 GCA_022770665.1 Bacillota bacterium | reverse complement strand
CGGCGGTAACGCGGGAAAAATGTGTTTTGCTGACCTGAAGAAGCGTCGAAGCTCGCCGCAGAGTTTCCGCAAAGGAAAAAGGACGCCAAACAATCATTTTGACCCCTACTGAAAATAGTCGGTTGGCGTCCTTTTGCGCTGACATTTTTTCTGAGGCAGGATATGCCTGGCCAGACAGGGCTGGTAAACACAAGGCAGTTCTCATCGCGGCCGCAATAAAATACGGAGCGCAATCGGCGCTCCGTAGAGTGTGACTGTATGAAACGAGCTGAATCTGACTTCGTTTGCCTATTCCTGTATCTCTTCAATCCGTTCCGGATCCTGCGGAATCTCTTTCGTCCGGTCGCGGGAAGTTTCCTTCTCCCGACGTCCGGCTTCCAGTTCAAACCAGAAGCAGGTCCCTTTGCCCACTTTGCTGTCCACGCCGTAGTTGGCATGGTGCAGGGTAAGAATTTCTTTCACAATGGAAAGTCCCAGTCCGGTGCCTTCTGTCGGGCGGACATAGTTGGAGCTGGTCTTGTAGTACCGGTCCCAGACGTGCGGCAGTTCTTCCGGCTTGATTCCAGGACCGTGGTCCATGACTTCCAGACGGCACTTTTTCCCGATCTTCCGGATATTGATCAGAATCACTTTGTCTTCGCCACAATATTTGATCGCGTTGCTGGTGAGATTGGAAATGACCTGCTTGATTCTGGCCTCATCAGCGTAAACCAGGCAGTCCTTCTGTGCGCTGAACTGAAAATCATATCCGTCCTGCTCCGCCAGGATATCGTAGGAGGCCAGAAGACCGGCTGTGACCTCTGTCAGGTCAAAGACCGACTTCTCCAGTTTCATGCGATGCATCTGCATCGCGGAAATCGTTGACATATCGCTGACCAGCTGTGCCAGCCGTTCGGACTCGTCGATGATAACTTTCAGGTGCGCGTTGCGCTTTTCCGGATTGTCGCCGGACAGATCACGGATCATTTCCGCGTAGGAGCGGATCATGGTCAGCGGTGTCTTCAGGTCATGGGACACATTGGCAATCAGATCTTTCTGCCGGTTATCCGCCATCCCCAGCTCGTAAGCCGCTGTATTCAGCGTCGCAGCCAGACGGTTGATTTCGGAATAGGAATTGCCTTCAAACTTGACGTTGTAATTTCCTTTTCCCATTTCCCTGGCGGTAGCCGTCATATTCTGCAGAGGCTTGGAAATCCTGGATGCAAGGTAAATGGAGAGAATGAAAGCAATGATCAGTGTGATCAGCGTCACCTGCAGCAGCTGGTTCTTCAGTATGTTCACCGTAGAGGTTACCGGATAGAGCGGCGAAAAAATATACAGGTACAGTTCCCGCCCCGGAGAACTGTCCAGTACACAGCCATAGGCCAGCGTGCTGTATTTCTCCATACCGGAGCTGATCTTAAAGGAAACCGGAAGACCGTGGCTCTTTTCCAGCATGGCTTTCAGCTGCGGCGCATGGGTCATATAGGTATAGACCGGCATGCGACTTTCTGATTCCGGCGAGAAAAACAGATAGCCGGATGTGGATTCCATGACGACATAGAAATCATTGTTGATCGAAAGCTCCTGGATACTGCTGGTCAGATTTTCATCATTCTGCTTGTAGGCATGAGAAATCATCGATGCAATCCGGCTGACTTCCTTTGTTTTCATGGTCTCATAGGAATTATTCAGAAAATAAATCTGCAGAAACCAGATCAGAAGAAAGGCTACGACGCTGAAGCCGAGAAAATACATCCAGAGCCTGAATTTCACACTGTTAAAATCGAACTTAATCTTCGAACTCAAACTTATAACCTACCCCTCTTAATGTCACGATGAAATCACGGTAAGGTCCCAGATTGTTCCGCAGGTTCTTGATATGTGTATCGATGGTCCGGTCATCCCCGAAGAAATCGTATCCCCAGATATCCGAAAGCAGCTTGTCCCGGGACAGCGCGATATTCCGATTCTGGACCAGATAGAAAAGAAGCTCGTATTCCTTCGGCGTCAGATCCACCTTTTTTCCATCCACGGTCACAGTTCTGGCTGCAATGTTGATCTCCAGCCCCTTGAATTTCAGCACATCCTGTGCAGGCTTCGCAGAACTGTTCCGTCTGGAAAGCACCGCGTTGACCCTTGCCATCAGCTCTTTCGGGCTGAAAGGCTTCACCACATAGTCATCAATTCCCAGTTCGAAGCCGAAAAGCTTGTCATATTCCTCCCCGCGGGCAGAAAGCATGATGATCGGAACATCCTTGATCTTTTTAATCTCTTTGCATGCAGAATATCCGTCCAGCTTCGGCATCATGATATCCATGATGATCAGGTCATAGTCGTTCAGCTTGCACAGACCCACAGCACTCATTCCATCTTCGGCCTCTGTCACCTCATAGCCGCTGAATTCAGCGTATTCCCGGATGACTTCACGGATTTTCGGTTCGTCGTCAACGACTAAAATCTTGTACATACTGTCCTCCTGTTCTTTTTCCTTTCTATTCTTCCGGACAAAATCCATCCGCCCGGCGTCATTCTTTCTGATTACAGTTATCATACCGTTACAATGTGTAAATTCTGTGTCAAACAGATAAAAGAAGTATACCATAAAAACAGGGGAAATACCACATGTTTCCTCGTTTCCTTCCCTCGAAATCAGAAATGCCGTGCAGCAGCAGAAGAAACTGTTTGACCTGCAGCAGGAAAGGGAATATAATGGACATAGCATTTTAATAAGCAGCAAGATCAACTCTGACATTAAGACCGCCCGCGGCAGGGGCGCTCTGCGTGAAAGGTGCTGAAAAACTCTGCAAATGGCGATATGGCCGGGATCTGATCAAAACAGACTTCTGACCGCTGCGGCACGGTGCCGGCGGGAAGATGGCTGTGAGACTGACGGAAGATGGGATCCGGGCGGAGTTTTGTGTTTGGAATAATCCGGACCGCACCTTCGGGTGCGGTCTTTCTGCATATTTAAAGGAGGAATCCGGATGGAGGCACAGAAGGAAACAAGAGTTGCCGTCATGGGCATCATCGTGGAAGACAGGGATTCAGCGGTGCCGCTCAACCAGCTGCTGCATGAGTACGGCTGCTATATTATTGGAAGAATGGGGATCCCCTACAGGGAGAAAGGCGTCAATATCGTCAGCGTGGCTATCGACGCGCCGCAGGATGTGACGGCGGCTTTGTCCGGCAAAATCGGACGGCTCCCCGGGGTTTCGGTAAAGACGGCCTATTCCAACGTGGTTGCGGCGGCCGGTAATGCAGGAGGTGCGCCATGAGAGAAAAAACCAGGGCACTGATCGAGAAGCTGGACCAGAAACGCTGGCTGTCGGATGAAGAACTGCTGACACTGGTGAAAGCCGGCCCGGTAGGCACCGCTGCGGCCGAAGCGGAGGAGTCGAAGGCCGAAGCGGAAGAGTCGAAGGCTGCAGCGGCGCTGCTGGCAGAAAAGGCGGACCGGCTCCGCAGGCAGATCTATGGCAACCAGGTTTATGTCCGGGGCCTCATCGAAATGACCAACTACTGCAAGAACGACTGCTACTACTGCGGCATCCGAAGAAGCAACCGGGACTGCGACCGGTACCGGCTCACAGAAGAACAGATCCTGATGTGCTGCCGGGAAGGATATGAACTTGGATTTCGGACCTTCGTGCTCCAGGGCGGCGAAGACGCCTGGTTTACCGATGAGCGGCTGGAAGCCCTTATCGGGGAGATAAAAAAGGGCTTTCCGGACTGCGCCGTGACCTTGTCTCTGGGGGAGCGGAGTCCGGAAAGCTTCGAAAGGCTGCGGCAGGCCGGGGCGGACCGGTATCTGCTGCGCCACGAGACTGCCACGAAGAGCCACTACGAAACCCTGCACCCCGAAACCATGTCCTTTGAGAACAGAATGTCGTGCCTGCGGATTTTGCGAAGTCTGGGGTATCAGGTGGGTTGCGGCTTTATGGTGGGATCGCCGGGACAGACCCCGGAGCATCTAGCGGCGGACCTGGCCTTTATCCGGGATTTTCGGCCGGACATGTGCGGCATCGGGCCGTTTATTCCCCATCATGCCACGCCGTTTGGAGAGGAGCCTGCGGGAACGCTGGAGCAGACGGTGTATCTGCTGTCGATCATAAGATTGCTGGTGCCGAATGTGCTGCTGCCGGCTACCACGGCCCTCGGGACCATCGATCCGGTGGGCCGGGAAAAGGGCATTCTGGCGGGGGCCAATGTGGTCATGCCGAACCTTTCGCCGGTGGCGGTGCGGAAGAAGTATGAGCTGTATGAGAATAAGATTTGTACCGGGGAGGAGTCGGCTCAGTGCAGGGGTTGCCTGGCGGGGCGGATGGCGTCCATCGGTTTTGAGATCGTCACGGACCGGGGCGATGTG
>JALEHL010000076.1 GCA_022770665.1 Bacillota bacterium | reverse complement strand
AGGCTACTTTGTTCAAAAGGGGTATTTTGGATTTGAGATTATGAGGTTATCAGGGGGGATAACCACGGTTTTATTCTACTGAATTTCGTGGAGAAATGCAAGTGTTTTTGTGAAAAAAATGTGAAAAAAATTAAAAAAATTTATTTCATGTCAGAGCTGGTCAAATCTTAGCGGAAAATTTTCCACCTTTTTCAAGTTATTCCCTTTATAATAGAATCAGGTGAAGCGGAAGAAGCTTCACTGGTGTATTCAATCGTTTAACGAAATCATTGTAACAGGAGGAATCACAATGGAAATTTTGAAAGTGTCAGCGAAATCCAATCCCAACTCTGTAGCAGGGGCTCTTGCAGGTGTGCTGCGGGAGAAAGGCGGCGCCGAAATACAGGCCATCGGGGCCGGCGCACTGAATCAGGCTGTGAAATCAGTAGCCATAGCCAGAGGGTTTGTCGCACCGAGCGGTGTAGACCTGGTCTGCATCCCTGCATTTACGGATATTGATATAGACGGAGAGGAACGAACCGCAATGAAACTCATTGTCGAACCGCGGTAAATGTGATAGAATACTTCCGGAGAAGGAGGCCGGAAGTATGACGTTTGAAGAAAAAACGCTGAAAAGTGAACGGATCTATCAGGGAGCAATTCTCAATCTGCGAAAGGATCAGGTGACGGTTCAGAACGGAACAAGCTATCGGGAGATCATTGAGCATAACGGCGGCGCGGTCCTTGCTGCACTGACTGCAGAGGAAAAGATGGTCATGGTTCGTCAGTACCGCAAACCGGCAGAACGGATCATGCTGGAAGTTCCCGCAGGAAAAATTGATCCGGGCGAGGAGCCGCTGCACGCGGCGCTTCGGGAGCTGAAGGAGGAAACCGGTTATACCGCCGGGAAGGTTGCTTTTCTGACGAAATTCTATCCGTCTGTCGGATACTCTGAAGAAATACTTTACCTTTACCTGTGTACCGATCTGACTCCAGGAGAAACCTGCTTTGATGAAAACGAGGCCATTGATATTGAAGAAATGGATCTGGATACCTTGTTTCATATGGCGATGTCCGGCGAGATTGAAGACGCCAAGACGCTCATCGCGATCTTCATGGTCAGAGCACTGACTGCAGCAGAGCAGTCTGCAGCAGACAGGAAAGAATGAGAACAGCAAACCCCGCGAGATACCAGCACAGATACTGCCTTGCATTTAACTGCAGGGCAGTTCTGTTTTTTTTGTAACGAAGCTCTCCCGCAGACAGACGTCCGCTGCGGAGCGTACTGTACAGCAGGCGGAATATTCTGAAGCATTCACGAAAAGAAACGGCACAAAAGAAGGCGAAAAGAATGGTCTGAAGAAGACCGGACGGCGCCAGCGTCAGAAGAATGTACCGGATTCCGGGCAGTCCGAAGGTTTCCAAGAGCATAGCAGCGGAAAAGCCCAGAGAAAGACTGCGGCAGAACAGCAGAAGCAGGTCTGCAGGCAGAAAAATCCACACTGCCGGAGAGAAAAAACACAGAAGAAGCAGAAGAAGTCCGCCGCGCAGATTTTGCAGAAACATCGTCCCGAAGGAATCTGCTCTCTGCTCTGTATCGAAAAAAACAGAAAGCAGCTCCATCAGACGTGCTTTTCCTTCTCCTTCCATAGAGACTTCAAAAAAAGCCCCGGTGCAAAGCCCGGTGGCAGCTGCAAAGAGCAGCACATAAAACAGTTTTTTTTCCATTTTTCTCTCCCAGATGTGATCCGTTTGTATACACATGATATATGCATCTTCGTCAGAAAATTCTCCTCAAAAATGTTTACATAATTCCTGCTTTTTCGACATTTTTTCATTGAAAAAAAACAGCATAAGGAATATACTATTAGGGCAGCCCTGAAAGAGGTGTATTAACAAAGAACGAGAAGTGGAGAAAACAGTGAGAGAGTTTGCAGAATATCTGAAAAAAGAAAAGAAAATGGCAGATAATACAGTGGAAGCCTATGAGAGAGACGTTCGGAGTTTCTGCCGCTTTACAGAAAAGTGGGGACTTGAAAATCCGGAGGAAGCAGCAAATGCAGAAGTGGTCGCATATCTGATGCATCTGAAGCAGGAAGGAAAAGCGCGCGCTACAGTCAACCGGAAACTGGCAGCGATCCGGACATGGTTTCAGTATCTTGTGGAAGAGGGCAGAATCAGCAGAAATCCCGCACTGGACATTAAGTCGCCGAAGATCGAGCGGAAGGAAATTGAATATCTGTCCGTGGAAGAAGTGGAACGCCTGATGGAAGTCCCGGATCATTCTCCGAAAGGAATCCGGGACAGGGCAATACTGGAACTTCTCTATGCCACAGGAATCCGCGCCAGTGAACTGATCGCGCTGGAGATTGATGATGTCAATGTAAGGATGGGATTCGTCACTTGTGATGGAGAGAATATGAAAGCCCGGATCATTCCTATCGGCAGGCCGGGAAGAAAGGCGATGGAAGCCTATCTGTACGGAATACGACAGGATATTCTTGCCAGACATCCGCAGGAGCGCACGCTGTTTGTCAACTATATCGGCAAGCCGATCACACGGCAGGGACTGTGGAAGATCCTGAAGGAATACGGAGAGAAGGCGGAGCTGTCTCACAGCCTGACGCCGCAGGTGCTGCGGAACTCTTTTGCTGTTCATATGCTGCAGAATGGTGCAGATCTGAAATCACTGCAGGAGCTCCTCGGTCATGAAGATATTTCCGCTACACAGATCTATCTGTCGGTAACGAAAAACCGGATTAAGGACGTTTACGATAAAACGCATCCGAGAGCCTGAGAAACACTGGCATGATTCTAAGGCATGATTCTGAGGCATGATTCTAAGACATGATTCTGAAAAAAAGCAAAAAAATAAAAAAATCTCTTGCTTTGGACAGACCTTTATGCTAAAATATAGAAGTTGATTACGGGCGGTCCTCTGGATATCGTGCGAAAGGTTGGAATTTCAACCTTTGCCCCATGAACGTCTTGGAGGGAAGGAGGATAAAGAAATGGATTTATTAAAAGCAATTACCCAGGATTATCTGAAGGATGATATCCCTGCATTTAATGTGGGCGACACTGTAAGAGTGCACATTAAAATTAAAGAAGGAAACAGAGAAAGAATTCAGGTGTTTGAAGGCTTCGTTCTGAAAAAGCAGAACGGCGGCATCAGCGAGACTTTCACTGTCAGAAAGATTTCTTCCGGCGTTGGTGTGGAAAAGACTTTCCCGATCCACTCACCGAAGATTGAAAAGATCGAAGTAGTAAGACGTGGCGAAGTAAGACGTGCGAAACTGAACTACATGAGAGAGAGAACCGGTAAGGCTGCGAAGATCAAGAGCAAAGAAGACTAATTCTTGGAGGGGAATCGACAGATTCCCCTTTTGTTTTATCTTTTTTGGAGTTGAGGAGGAGCATATGATAGATAATATAAACTGGTATCCAGGCCATATGAAAAAGACCCGGGAGCTGATTCAGGAAAACCTGAAGATGGTGGATCTGGTCATAGAGGTCATTGACGCCCGGATCCCTCTGTCCAGCAGAAATCCCGTCATCCATGAGCTGGTGCAGGGAAAGAAGCGGATCGTGATCCTGAATAAGAGTGACCTGTCGGATCCTGCTGCAAATGAGGCCTGGTCGGACTATTTCCGAAGGGAAGGCAACCTGGTGCAGACTATGAACTGCATGACCGGCAGCGGCGTGAATCTGCTTTATAAGGTGCTGAGCCGCCTGCAGGACGAGAAGAACGAAGGTGCGTCGAGAAAACGGCCGCTCCGCATGATGATCGTAGGCGTTCCCAACGTAGGAAAATCTTCGCTGATCAATCGGATGACGGGGAAAAAGAGCGCGAAAACCGGTGACCGGCCAGGCGTGACCCGGGGGAAACAGTGGCTTTCTCTGGAAAACGGCATGCAGCTTCTGGATACGCCGGGCATTCTCTGGCCGAAATTTGAGGATCCGAAGGCGGGTCTGAATCTGGCATTCTGCGGTTCTATCAAGGATGAGATCCTGGATATGGCAACCCTGGCCATGGAACTGATCGGCGTGCTGGCGGAATCCTACCCGCAGCTTCTGATGGAACGGTATAAGCTGGACGGCATTGAGGAGACGCCGCTGGAAAACATGGAAGCGATCTGCCGGAAGCGCGGTTTCATTCTGCCTGGAAAGCGGATGGACTATGAACGGTGTGCCAGGACCGTGCTGGATGAATTCCGGGGAGGAAAAATCGGTCGGATCACGCTGGAACCAGTACCCGGAAAGGAAGCGGGGGAGGAAGAATGACGAAGGCGGAGCGAGAAACGCTGTTGAGGGAAAAACTGGAAGAAAAGAAGGCTTTTGATGCCGCGTTTCGCAGCGGCAGTGCAGACGGCCGCGGCGATGTGCAGGATGGCTTCGGCGCAAAATATATCGCTGGAGTGGATGAGGTCGGCCGGGGTCCGCTGGCCGGTCCGGTGGTAGCTGCCTGCGTGGTGCTGCCGGAGAACTTCGATGTGCCAGGCGTGGATGACTCCAAAAAGCTTTCGGAGAAGAAGCGGGAAGCATTGTATGATGAAATCATGTCCCGGGCGCTGGCGGTTGGAATCGGCAGCGCAGACAACCGGATGATCGATGAGATTAATATCCTTCAGGCAACGAAAGTGGCTATGCGCCAGGCAGTGGATCAGGCAGAACGGATGCTGGAAGAGCGGATGCTGGAAGAAGGAACAGGAACGGATGACCATCCGGCAATCAGCCATATTCTGTTCGATGCCATGACCATCGAGGAAATTCAAATTCCCCAGACATCTATTATCAAAGGGGATGCGAAAAGCCTCTCCATCGGGGCGGCATCCATTGTGGCCAAAGTAACAAGAGATCGAGAAATGAGAGAATATCATAAGCTTTATCCGGATTACGGATTTGACAGCAATAAGGGTTATGGGACCAAAGCCCATTACGAGGGCATCCGGCGGTGCGGTATCACGCCGATCCACCGGAAGAGCTTTTTGAAGGATATGAAGAATATGGTGTAAGGAGCTGCTGCGCCGATTCCGGTTCGGAATCGGCGCAGCAGTATTTTTTTTATGAAATTTATGAAATTTTAGAATTTTCTGAAAATTACCTTTACAAACGCTATTTTCCATGATACAATACCATCATGCTCAGCAATGAGCAAGGATGTTATCAGAAAAAGAAAGGCAGAACTCATCATGTATATCAAAATTTTAATGTTGCTCGTATTTTTCGCTGTTGCGATCTGCATCGGGGTTTACTGCAAGAGACAGGCAGCTGACGTTCACGGTTTCGTTCTCGGAAGCCGGTCTGTCGGTCCTTGGCTTACAGCCTTTGCCTACGGGACGTCATATTTTTCCGCAGTAATCTTTATCGGTTATGCGGGGCAGTTCGGATGGAAATATGGTCTTGCTTCCACCTGGATCGGTCTGGGAAATGCGTTTATCGGGAGCCTGATGGCCTGGGCAGTTCTCGGCAGAAGAACCAGAATCATGACCCAGCATCTGGATGCTGCCACCATGCCGGATTTCTTCGGCAAGCGGTTCGACTCCAAAGCTCTGAAGATTGCCGCAGCGGTGATCATCTTCATCTTCCTGATTCCATACACCGCTTCTGTATATAACGGCCTTTCCAGACTGTTCGGAATGGCCTTCAACATTGACTACTCCTACTGTGTGATTGGTATGGCTGTACTGACCGCCATTTATGTCACCCTGGGCGGCTATATGGCGACGGCCATCAATGACTTCATTCAGGGATGCATCATGCTGGTTGGTATCGTTGTTACCATCCTCGCGGTGCTGAATCTCAACGGCGGCTTCCTCGGATCTCTGGAAGCCCTGTCTCAGGTGACCGGTGCAGAAGGAACCAGCGAAAACTGGCCGGGCGTATTCAACTCTTTCTTCGGACCCGATCCGCTGAACCTTCTGGGCGTTGTCATCCTCACTTCCCTCGGAACCTGGGGTCTGCCGCAGATGGTCGGCAAGTTTTATGCCATCAAGAGTGAAAAAGACATCAACATCGGAACCATCGTTTCCACAGTGTTTGCCGTCGTAGTAGCAGGCGGATGCTACTTCCTGGGCGGTTTCGGACGGCTGTTCGGCGATGTGATCACGTATAACGAAACAACCGGAGCACCGGTTTATGATTCTATCATTCCTTCCATGCTGGCACTGTTGCCGGATCTTCTGATTGCAGTGGTTGTTATGCTGGTGCTGTCTGCTTCCATGTCTACCCTGTCTTCTCTGGTGCTGACATCCAGCTCCGTGATGACCCTGGATATGATCAACGGTTCCATCGTGAAGAACATGGACGAAAAGAAAAAGGTATCCACCATGCGCGCCCTGATCGTGGTATTCATCGTGGTTTCTGCAGCAATCGCATTGGTGCAGTATAAATCTTCAGTTACCTTTATCGCACAGCTGATGGGTATTTCGTGGGGTGCGCTGGCCGGTGCCTTCCTGGGACCTTTCCTG
>JALEHL010000072.1 GCA_022770665.1 Bacillota bacterium | reverse complement strand
TGCTGATATAGTACTGGCGGTCAGAACCCGGTTTCCTGTAATAATAGCGGTGTTTCCCACGGATGTTCCTTCGAATCAGGACATAACCGGGAAGAGAATCGGCTGCTTTGTGAAAGTGATTCTCCAGATGCCTGCACCATTTCAGCATTTCTTCGGTTTCTTTCAGAAGTTCAGATTCATTCATGTTATCACCTCGAAAAGACTATAGCAAAGAATATGGAAACAAGCCAGAAATATTTTTTTAAATGTCGTTTTTTAGGGGTTTTATGTATTATTTTAGGGAGTTGTTGAAGATGTAAAATATTGGGTCAACCTGAAAGGCGTCTGGAATAAAAACGAGTTGATGAAAAAATGGAGAAATGTATGGGAAAGGGAATTGTATGCATTGAAAGTCAACCTGCGGATGGATTTTGCGAAGAACAGGTTGATTATTTTAAGCGAGAACAAAGAAATGGGAAATAATGGGTCAACCTGAAAAAAGAAAACTATGCCGTGAGGTTGCTTTGCGGATGCAAAAGCCATAAACGCAGAATGCAGCAGAAACAGGCATAAAAAAAATGGCCCGGACAGTCATCCGGGCCGCAAAATGCTATTTCACCTTATGCTCTGCGTCGCAGTAGATGCAGCGGTAGATCTTCTTTTCCCGGTCGACCAGACGGAAGGTATGAACAATCTCCTGCTCTACCGTGGTGATGCAACGCGGATTCTTGCACTTCACCACATTCTTCAGTTCGGTCGGAAGCTCCAGGTGGCGCTTTTCCGCCAGCTTGCCGTCCTTCACGATGTTTACGGTAATATTGCTGTCAATGTAGCCCAGAACATCGTAGTCCAGATCGATGGCTTCGTCGATTTTGATAATGTCTTTCTTGCCGTATTTGGAACTGTCGGCGTTCTGAATGATGGCCACGCAATTGCTGACCTTATCCAGGCCCAGCAGTTCATATACCATCATGCTCTTTCCGGCTTTAATATGGTCTAAAACGACACCGGTTCTAACTCCATCTATATTCATTATATACCTCCTGATTTTTTTTGAATGGTGGCTGTTCTGTTCGTTTGTCTGTGCTTATGCTTCT
This sequence comes from Bacillota bacterium, assembly GCA_022770665.1. GTDB lineage: Bacteria > Bacillota > Clostridia > Peptostreptococcales > Anaerovoracaceae > RGIG7179. The sequence continues at coordinate 983 of JALEHL010000072.1, read as the reverse complement.
CTCTTGATTCCCAGCAGGAACAGGATCAAAGCCATACGGATATGTTTGCCGCAAAGTGCCTGGAAGAAGTAGCACGCGCGCGGGTCATCGTCCACTTCCACACTGATTTCGTTTACACGAGGCAGCGGGTGCATGATGGTCAGGTCTTCTTTGGCGTTCTTCAGTTTTTCCAGGTTCAGGATGTAGCTGTCCTTTAAGCGGATGTAGTCTTCTTCGTTGAAGAACCGTTCTCTCTGTACACGGGTCATGTAGAGGATATCCAGTTCCGGCATGGATTCTTCCAGAGATTCAACCTCTTTCCATTCTGCGCCGGCAGCGTCCATCTTTTCCTTCACATAGTCAGGAACCTGCAGCTCCTGCGGAGAGATCAGCACGAAACGCACATTTTCATAGCGCAGCATAGCTTCGATCAGAGAGTGAACGGTTCTGCCGAACTTCAGGTCGCCGCACAGGCCGATGGTCATGTCGGACAGACGGCCTTTCTTTCTCTTGATGGTTAAAAGGTCAGTCAGAGTCTGGGTCGGGTGGAAGTGGCCGCCGTCGCCGCCGTTGATGATTGGAACGGTGGTTCTCTGTGCGGCTACGATCGGTGCACCTTCCTTCGGATGACGCATGGCGATGATATCAGCATAGCAGCCTACGGTCTGAATGGTGTCGCTTACACTTTCGCCCTTGGCAGCAGAACTGGAACCTGCTGCGGAGAATCCCAGAACGCTTCCGCCCAGTTCCAGCATGGCAGCTTCGAAGCTGAGACGGGTCCGGGTGCTCGGCTCGAAGAACAGGGTCGCCAGTTTTTTGTGGGCGCAGATGTTCTCGTAAGCGCTGTGGTTGGCCACGATGTCGTCGGCTACTTCGATCAACTGGTCAATTTCTTCTACGGTTAAGTCTGTGATGTTGATTAAGTTTCTGATTTCGCTCATTTATTTGTCTCCTCTCATCCAGCCCTCATCAGAAGGGTTATCTCTGAATTTTAATATACGCTC
>JALEHL010000069.1 GCA_022770665.1 Bacillota bacterium | reverse complement strand
GGGTATTTCGGAGATCCTCTGCCTGACCCGCCGGAAGACTCAGCGGTGGATCCATCTTGAATTTTGCCGGAAAAATGTGCCGTGAAATGCAACCCACGCCGGTGAAAATCCTACCTATCTGGTGTAGGAGGTGAAAGCATGGAACGAAACGAAAGGGATGCGCAGATTCTGCAGCTGTTCGAACAACGCAGCGAGGAAGCCATTTCAGCGGCTGCGCTGCAGTACGGCGGACTGTGCCGTCAGATTGCTATGAACATTCTGGGAAATGCCGAGGATGCAGAGGAGTGTGTCAATGATACCTGGCTGGCGGTTTGGAACCGGATCCCGCCGGAGCGTCCCCGGTCACTGACGGCCTATATCTGCCGCATTGCCCGGAACCTTTCCATGGACCGCCTGGATTATCTTCGTGCCGGGAAGCGGGACACTGCTGTGACTTCGTCGCTGGAAGCCCTGATGGAACTGCATCAGGATATCGGTCTTACCGATCTTCAACTGGAGGCGGTCAGTGAGGATGTCTGCCGCAATGCGGTCAACGGATTCCTGTCCGGCCTGCCGAGGGAGATGCGGCGGGTGTTTGTGCGTCGATACTGGTTCGGGGATTCTCTGGCACAGCTGTCGGAGCGGACCGGGTTTACGGAAAGCAAGCTGAAATCCATGCTTCACCGTATGCGCAAAGGGCTGCGTCAGCGGCTGGGAGAAGAGGGGGTTGCCATATGAAGGACGGGAAGGATCAGAAGAATCTGAATGGTCAGAAAGATTTGAAAGGTCAGAATAAGTTGCAAAATCAGAATGAGTTGCAAAATCTGACGGATCTGTTGAATCTGGTTGAGGATCGGTATATTGAGGAGGCGGCAGAGCTGGATGGAGCAGGATCCAATGTGAAGGGGAGGTCGCGGATTCGTGGGAAACGATGGACAGGAATTGCGGCAGCTGCTGCTGCGGCCTGCCTTTGTCTGGTTTTGGCAGGCGGACTGCTGGGTGGAGATCTGCTGTGCGGTGCAGAGGGAAATCCGCAGCAAAGCAGTGCAGCAGAAGACCCGCAGCAAAGCGGTGCAGCAGACCCGGGCTGGTGGATTCCGGCCATCCAGCTGCCGGAACCAGAAGAAGGCGTTACATATGATATGATCGCCTGTGTGGTATATAAAGGGAATGTCTATGTGGGGAATACCAACGGGTATTACGGAGAAGACGCCGACCGGATCCGCGGCATGCTGGATGAATACGTGGGGAAAGCCAAGGGAAACCTGGATGAGTGGTCCACCCAGTCGGACTACGCGGAGGAACTGGCCGGTTCGGTGTGCGGTTCCATCTATACGCTGAAAGGGTATGATCCGGACTTCCGTCTTGCCTGTGCGGGAGAGGATGATATCCTGATTCTGGAACACCTCAACGGCATCTGCGTTTATGTGGGATCAGAGATTTTTGAAGACCGGCTGCATTTGGCCGAAAACGGGAAGGCTGTTTCCTGCATTGACCATGAAACATGGTATTATGGTGGAAGCGGAGAAGATGATCCGGTTCCGGTTTCCTTCGAAGAAGGCGTCTGGAATGAATTCCTGAAGGAAATCAGCGAAGGAACCTTCGAGAATCTGCAGCTATCCGAAATATATGATGGAATTGCAGTCCATCTTTATGTGACCATGGAGGACGGTACGGTCAATCCGTTCCGCATCAGCTGCGACGGCTATGTGCTGTATGACGGGCTGCCGTGGTACGGTGTAAAAATCAGTGACGATACTCTGCATGCAGTGCTGGAGGCCTGCGGCGTGGAATAGAAAGTTTCAGCAAACAAAAAAGGACGCCAAACGTTGATTTTCGAAGCGAATGGCGTCCCGCTATGGTCGGGATTGCTGTATTCATTACTGAAAAAAGGAAATATAGACTATAAAAGGGAATATATACAATACATATATTCCCTTTTATAGTAAATAATTGATTTGCGATGGGGTGAAATGTGGGAATTTAGGCTTTGTTTCCGGTTAGCGGGACGCCAATCGACTCTTTTTGGCATGATTGGCGTCCTTTTCACCGTGCAAAGACGCAAATGCCCCTATCTGCCGCAGCTTCCGCCGCCGCAGGAGTGACCGCCCTCGTGCCCATGAACGCCTTCGCCGTGGCAGCTGTGCTCGTCGTGACCACCTTCGCCGTGGCCTTCATGACCGTGGCAGCTATGCTCGCCATGACCGTGATGACTGCAGTTGGCCTGGCTGCTGTAAGTCAGGCTGCCGGCCAGAAGGGCTGCCACTGCCTGATCGGCATCTCCGGAGACCCCCGCGTAGACTTCAATGCCGGCCTGCTGCAGTGCATTGATTGCTCCGCCGCCGATACCGCCGCAGATCAGCACGCAGATTCCCTGCTCCCGCAGGAAGCCGGCCAGGGCGCCGTGGCCGAAGCCATCTGTCCCGATGACGCGGCTGGTGCGGACTGCACCGTCTTCAATTTCATATACCTTAAAAGCTTCTGTATGGCCAAAGTGCTGAAATACCTGGCCGTTTTCATAAGTAACTGCAATTTTCATTCTGTTTCCTCCTTCCGGCAGTGGGGGCATCTGCATCCACGTCCTCTGCCTTCGCATAAAAAATAGTTGCCGCCGCCGATACGAAGTTCCCTGCCCAGACAAAGGGCCTGTGCAATCTTCCGACGGGCGGATTCATAAATCGCCTGCACTGTGGTCCGTGCCACACCCATGCTGACTGCGGCTTCCTCCTGCGTGCATCCTGTAAAATCGATGAGGCGGATGGTTTCATATTCGTCCAGCGTCATGTGTATGACTTCCGTTTCTGCATCCTGCATGATGCCTGCTTCTGCGTGCTGGCTGCAGCTTCCTCGCGGGCCAAAGCATACAGTGCCGGGTATGGCACAGATGCGGCGGGTTTTGCAAGGTCTCGGCATGATAACGGCTCCTTTCTGACATATGCCATGAATATGTATAGTATACCATGTTTCTGACATAAGTCAATAATAGTTTCGGAAGATATTGCTTTTTTCGCAGAAAAGAAATATAATAGTAGCAGAATGATCCACAAGGGGAGGAAAAGAAGATGGCAGTCAGACTCAATGAAAATAAAGAGATTGTAGCAGATATCCGGGAGGGACTGAAGCGGACAGGCGGTTATTGCCCGTGCCGGCTGGAGCGGTCAGAGGCCAACAAGTGCATCTGCCAGGAGTTTAAAGACCAGATCGCGGATCCGGATTTTGAAGGATACTGCCACTGCATGCTGTATTATAAGTCGAAGGACTGAACGAAAGCAGACCGAAAAGGGCGGCACGGGAAATGTGCTGCCTGATTTTTTGATTTTGTTTTATTGTAATTCAATAAAACTTTATTGAATTTCTCCTGGCGAAGCATTATAATACATATGTATAAGAAAAAAGGAGGACCTGTAACATGACACAAGGAAAACTTGCGGGATTGCTGAAACTGATTACCATCGGACTGGGCGTCATCGGCGCATGCGTTTACTTCCTGATTCTGCCGGGGATCGGACAGGATTGGGCAGCAGAGGAAGGATACGGCGGCTACTTCTGGCCATGGCTTCTCTTTCTCTGGGGAACGGGAATCCCATGCTATGCTGCACTTTTCGAATTCTGGGGGATCTGCACGGAAATTAAACGGGATAATTCCTTCTGTGAAGAAAACGCCATCCGTCTGAAAACCATCTCCCTGCTGATTTTGGGGGATGTAGCCTATTTCTTTGCAGGTAATCTGATTTTCATGGCACTGGGCATGAGTCATCCGGGCGTCATACTGCTGTCCCTGGCTGTGGACGTCATCGGTGTCGGCATCGGCATCGCGGCAGCGGCCCTGTCCCATCTGGTATACAAGGCTGCGGTTCTCAAATCAGAAAACGACCTGACCATTTAATGCACCTGGGAGGAAACACAGATGATCGTAATTAATATCGACGTGATGCTGGCGAAACGGAAGATGAGCGTCACGGAGCTTTCGGAACGGGTCGGCATTACGATGGCGAACATTTCTATTTTGAAAAACGGGAGGGCGAAGGCCATCCGCATTGAGACACTGGACAAAATCTGTCGTGCTCTGGACTGTCAGCCCGGCGATATTCTGGAGTGGCGCCCGGAAGAGAACGTAAATTCTTAGCATTTTCTTGACATATTTTTCAAACTTCTGTATAATTACTTTAATCGTTAATTTTTTACCGCATATCTGACTGGAGGAATCTACCTATGCAGAAAAGACAGCGGCAGATTCTGTCCCAGTTCCTCGGGCTGACGATCGGGCTGTTTGCCATATGGATCATGCTCTCGGGGAAATTTGAGACAAAATTTCTGCTCATTGGCTTTTTTTCTTCTTTTGCAATTTCTTATATCTGCTTTCCCTTGCTGGTGATCCGAGGCACGGACGGAAAAAATGACTTCTTCGTATTTGGTGTTAATTATCTGAAACTGCTCCTATATTTTTTCTGGCTCGTTGGGGAGATCTTTAAAGCAAGCCTGGATGTGACGAAAGAAATTCTGAAACCCCATATGGATTATGAGCCGCGTATCGTATATTTTTCCATGAATTTTGAAAATCCCATGGCAAGTGTAATCCTGACGAACTCTATTATTCTGACGCCAGGCACCATTACGCTGGATGTCACAGAAGACGGGATTTTCGAGGTGCACGCACTGACGAAGGCAGCCGCGGAGGATCTGCTGGGCGGTGCCATGGCGAAAAAAGTCGCCTGGCTTTTCGGAGAGACCTGCACGTTCCGTCCAATGCCGGAAGCAGAGAAACTCCGCATTCCAAAGGAGGCAATCTAGATGCATACCTTTTTCCTTTGTTATTTGATTGGTATTCTTATCCTCACGATGCTGATGCTGTATAAACTGTTCCGGGGACCGGGAATTTTTGACCGGTTTATCGGGATTCTGGTTATGGCGACCAATGTGATCCTGATTCTGATTCTCATCGGTTTCGTGGACGGACGGCGGGATATGTACGTGGATGTTGCCATATCTTATGGCATTCTTGGATTTATCAGTTCTGTGATCATCGCAAAATTTATCGGGCAGAAGGGAGGCGGCCGTCATGGGCGTTAGAGAGGTTCTGACTGTTATCTTTCTGTCAGCCGGGTTCCTGGCATTTCTGGCGGCTACGGCAGGGGTATTCCGCATGAAGGATTTTTACTGCCGCATGCATGCTGCCGGTGTCTGTGAGTCAGCGGGGCTTCTGCTGTGCGCGGCAGGTCTGTTCATTTATGAAGGCTTCTGCATTACAGGAATTAAAATCTTTCTGGTTCTGCTGGCTGTTTTCCTTGCCAGTCCCATCGGGACGCATATTATCTGCAGAGCAGCTTATAAACAGAGCCAGGAAGCGGAACGAGCGGAACGAAAGGAGAACGAATAAAATGCCAGTCATACTTCTGGAGGGACTTCTGCTGGCGGCGCTGATCACCATCGCGGTGGCCGTCATTTTTGAAAGAAATCTGCTGGCCTGCACGATCATTTACTGCGGGTTCAGCTTCGGGGCCATGCTGCTGTATATTATCGTCGGCGCAGCCGATGTGGCATTCACAGAGGCGGTGATCGGAACGATTTCCACGGTATATTTCGTGATTGCGATCAAATCCATCAACAGGCGGTGTAAATAATGGACAGACGTGCGAAGAAAAAGTTAGCCGGGCTGATTCTGATCATCCTGCTGGCTGCTGCAGGCGGGATGAAGGCGGGAAGCTTTCTGCCGGTGATCGGTTCCCATCAGACTCCGGCCAATACTTACCTTTCCGGTTATTATATTGAAAACGCCATGGAACATACCCATGCGGCCAATATCGTGACAGCAGTGCTTGCGGATTACCGCGGCTTTGACACGCTGTTCGAAACCTGTGTACTGTTCCTTTCCGGAATCGCAACACTGATGGTACTCTTCAGCAAAGCAAAAGTAAAAGACCGGAGAGCGAAAGAGGAGCCGGAAGAACCTGTTTTGCCTGGAGAGGACGAGAGAGGGAGGGGCGGAAGCATTCTGGATACGTCGTTCCGCATTATTGTGCCGATCGTGATGATTTACGGCATTTATGTGCTGTTTCACGGAGAGCTGTCTCTGGGCGGGGGATTTCAGGCAGGAGCACTGATCGCCAGTGCGTATCTGATGGACCGGATTGCACCGGGATTCGAGACCCGCATGGGGGAGATCAAAGAAGAAAATATGCTGATTGTGGCAGGTCTCGGCACGTTCCTGTATGCGTTTACTGGAATACTGCCGATGCTTTTCGGCGGAAAGTTTCTGGAGTATGAAAAGCTGCCGTTTGGAAATCTGGTGAAAGGCGGCGCTGCAGGGCTTCACGGAGCAGGAATTCTGATGATTGAAATCGGTGTGACAATCTGCGTTATGTCTGTGATCATGACGATTCTGGAAGTGGTGCTGGAAAGGACGGAGTTTGACGATGACTGAAATGATTGAGAGAGTGGAATTTTTTCTGGCGGACCGCGGCATATATATGCTTACTTTCGTTATGCTGGCCATCGGCATTTACGGGATGGTGGTCTGCAGCAGCTATATGAAAAAGCTCATGTGCATGAATATTCTGCAGGTTTCCATCATTTTCTTTTTTCTGACATTCGGTCAGAAAGAGGGCAGCACGCTGCCGGTGGCGGTCTCGCAGACGGTGGAAGCGGAGCAGTATATCAATCCTTTGCCCCATGCACTGATGCTGACGGCCATCGTGGTGAGCCTGGGCGTGACGGGTGTCGGGCTGGCGCTGCTGATGAAGATCCGGGATATTTACGGGACGATTGAAGAGGATGAGATCACCGGGAAAGGAGGGGGCAGATGACAGGACCGCTTTTATGTCTGATGAGATCCGTTTCGGAGCATTTCCCTGTACTGGTCATCCTTCTGCCGCTCTGCGGAATCCTGCTCTGCCCGCTTTTGAGCTGGATCCGGGCATCCTGGGGAAAGCGGGCGGTCATGGCCGGCCTGTTTCTTTCCGCAGTCTGCGCAGCGATGCAGCTTGGCCAGGTCGTGAAACAGGGAGAAGCGATCCACTACTGGATGGGAGGATGGATGCCGCCTTTGGGCATCGAATTTGTCATTGATGGGGTAAACGGCATCGTCGTGCTTCTGGTAGCGGTCATTTCCTTCCTGACTGCCTTGTACAGCAGCCCGTTTCAGCCACATAACAGGCAGAAATGGTTTCAGACAGCGGGTTATTATGTTCTGATCGGTTTTCTGGCAACAGGCCTTCTGGGAATGGCTTCCACCGGGGATGCGTTCAATCTGTATGTGTTTATGGAAATCACGGCGCTGTCCGGCTATGGACTGATTGCCATCGGTGAGGAGAAGGGACCCATTGCAGCATTTCGGTATCTGCTGACCGGCACGATCGGCGCCAGCATGTACCTTCTGGGGGTCGGATTCCTTTATGCGGCGACCGGAACCCTGAATATGGCAGATCTGGCCGATCGCCTGTCAGGACTTTCCGACAGCCCGCTGGTGATCCTGTCAGCAGGATGCCTGATTGTCGGATTCGGCATCAAGATGGCGCTGTTTCCGCTTCACGGATGGCAGCCGGCGGCACACTCCTATGCACATCCGGCTGCGGACCCGATGATCGCGGGGATTATGATCAAAGTGCCGGCTTACGGCATGCTGCGCTTTTTTTACTGTGTGTTCCGGGAAAACAGCCCGGTCATGGAACTGTTCTTCCAATGTATCGGGATTATGGCGGTCTGCGGGATTCTCTACGGCTCTCTGAAGGCTCTGCGGTATGATACATATAATAAGATCCTGGCCTATTCCAGTATCGGGCAGGTAGGGTATATTGCTCTCGGGTTTTCGATCGGAAATTTCTACGGTATCGTAGGGGCGGTGCTGCATATTCTCAGTCACGCGTTCATGAAAACCGGCCTGTTCTATACTTCCGGGGCGCTGAAATACCGGTACGGGATTCATGAAACCGATGAGATGGGGCAGATTTATCGAAAAATGCCGCTGACCGGGGGAACCATGACGGTCTGTGCCCTGTCAATGATCGGACTGCCGCCTTTCGCCGGCTTTTTCAGCAAATGGTATCTGGCGCTGGGCGCGATACAGAACCGACAGTATTTTTATGTGGCGGTACTGATTCTCAGCAGTCTGCTGAGTGCCATCTATTTCTTCCGTATTCTGGAGAAACTGTTCATGAATCCGGAAACAGCCCATGAAGTTCCGGTAGTTCCGACAGAAGAAATGGCAGAGGGAACCAGACCGCTGCCTTCCGGAAAATTTGAGCTGCCGTGGCAGATGATGATCCCTCTGGCGGCTGTGGTTCTTGCCGTAATTGGTCTGGGGCTGTGCAATTCGGCAATCGTCAATGAGGTTCTGCGTCAGACCGTGGAGGAGGTGTTCCTGCAGTGATTCTGGAAAGTATGCGGCCGACTCTGGCGGCCGGGATCCCGCTACTCGCGGCGGTGGTAATTCTCTTCTTCGGAAACCGGGTCAGACCCAATGTGCGGGAGGCGGTGACAATCCTTGCCGCAGTGTCTATGACCTGCGTGATTTTTTCGATGATCCCGCAGGTTCTGGCCGGAAACCAGTACCAGGCGAAACTGTGGCAGCTGGCAGACGGCCTGTCGCTGTCGCTGCGTGCTGATGCCGCAGGCATGGTATTTGCCTGTATTGCCAGTGTGCTGTGGATTCTTACTTCTGTGTATTCCATCGGCTATGTGCGCGGCCATCATGAAAAAAATCAGACCGGGTATTTTTCGGCATTTGCTGTATGCCTGGGATCTGCGGCCGGAATCGCGCTGGCATCCAACCTGCTTACCTTTTTTGTATTTTATGAAATGCTGACGGTCGCCACCTATCCGCTTGTGGTACATTACCGGGATGAAAAAGCGAAAGCATCCGGCCGCAAGTATCTGGCCTATACACTGATCAGCGGCCAGCTCTTTTTCGCTGGAATTGTTTTTATTTATGCACGGTATGGAACGCTGGAGTTTATACCAGGTGGATTTATCACGGCGGGCTCCATGGGAAAGGGCATGATGGCGCTGCTGTTTTTCCTGATGATCCTTGCCGGCACAGTAAAAGCCGGTGTCATGCCGCTGCACGGCTGGCTGCCTTCGGCGATGGTTGCGCCGACACCGGTCAGCGCGCTGCTACATGCCGTCGCGGTGGTGAAGGCCGGTGCATTTTGTGTCCTTCGGGTGGTCTGCTATGTGTTCGGGCCGGAAACCGCATCCTGGTGCGGCGGCGCGGCGGTGCTCAGCTGGTTTGCCGCCGCGACAATCCTGCTGTCTTCTCTGGTTGCCATGCGGCAGGATAATCTGAAGGCAAGATTGGCGTTCTCCACGGTAGGGCAGCTGTCCTACATTGTGCTGGGGATCAGTGTGCTGGCTCCTTACAGCATTGCAGGGGCGATCTTCCATATCGTTGCCCATGCCTTTTTGAAGATCACGCTGTTTATGAGCGCGGGGGCGATTTTTGTCACGACCGGTCTTTCAGAAATTTCACAGATGGGCGGCCTGGCCAGGCGCATGCCGGTGACGTTCACCTGCTTTACGATCACATCGCTGGGCCTGGCAGGACTTCCGATACTAGCGGGATTCATCAGTAAGCTGAGCATCCTGGAGGGCGCATGGACAGCAGGAAAACCGCTGTTTCTCGCAGTACTGGTGGCGGCAGCGCTGCTGGCACTCAGCTATCTGATGCCTGTAGTGCAGATGGCGTTCGGGAATGGAAACGCCGGGCAGAACTGCGGTAACGGCCATGGTGATGACCACAGTCACGGGAAGCCGGGGTTCGATGCGGCGCCTGCCATGCTTCTGCCGCTGGTGATCACTGCTGTGATCGCCGTGATTCTGGGAATCCTGCCGAATGCGGGAATTCATCTGTATGATCTGGCGCAGATGGCAGCATCTGCTGTTGCAGAAGGAGGCATGTGAAATGGGCAGTAAGAAAAAAGCATATCTGTTTCTTGGAATATTCCTGATGCTTATGGTCCTGATCGAAGTGCTGTTCGCGCATCCGCATTATCATATGCCATGGAATGAAATTCCCGGCGCCGATATTCTGATCGGATTTGCCGGTGCATGGCTCCTGATCTTCCTGGCAAAGATCCTCATGGCCCGACTGCTGCAGCGGGACGAAGACTACTATGAGAAGGGAGGCGGCAGAGATGAATGACTTCCTTCTGGCCGACAGCTTTCTGCAGCCGGGGCTGATTCTCATTTCCTGCGGGCTTCTATGCCTTATCGTTCCGCAGACGCTGCGGCGCATGCTGGTGCTGGTCTGTCCGCTTGTGACCCTTGCAGCAGTGGTGACATCTGACGCAGACAGACTGTCCGTCATGTTCGGAATCATTTTTTCCGTAATTTCTTTTATCGCTGCCCTGTACAACCTGTCGGTAAAAGACCGGTTCGAGGTGGCCGCAGAGACGGTCTATGCCGGAGCGTCGGTCAGCGCAGTCTTCGCATCCGGCTGGATCAGCATGATCGTTTACTGGGAACTGATGGCGGTTTCCTCCTGGCTGACGCTGGTCTGTGCCAGAACAAAGAGAGCATCGAAAGCGGGATTCCGGTACCTGATGGTACATATGATGGGAGGAAATCTGCTGCTGGCCGGTATCGTGATCCGGCTGATGCAGGGCAGCGTGGAACTCCAGTGCCTGAGTGAAGGACCGCACGATGCGGCCTTCTGGCTGATACTGGCCGGTGTGGCGGTGAATGCGGCAATTCCTCCCCTTCATGCGTGGATTGCGGATGCGTATCCCGAAGCGACGATGGGGGGGACCGTCTATATGGGCTCCTTTACGACAAAAGTCGGTGTTTATTTCCTGATCCGTCTGTTTGCCGGAACAGAGCTGCTGCTGTATTTCGGCGTGTTCATGGCACTGTTCGGCGCGTGCATGGCGCTGATGGAAAATGACCTTCGCAGGCTCTTCGCCTATCATATCGTCAGCCAGGTAGGCTATATGGTGGCGGCCGTTGCTCTGGGGGGCGCACTTGGGATCGATGGTGCCGCGGCGCATGCTTTCAACAATATTTTATATAAGGGGACCCTGCTTATGTGTGCGGGAACTCTGATTTCCGTGACCGGAAAACGAAAGATCAGTCAGATGGGAGGGCTTGGAAAAAAAATGCCTCTGACTGCAGGATGCTTTCTTATCGCCTCCCTTGCGATAGCAGGATTTCCGCTGCTGAACGGCTTCGTCAGCAAATCGCTGATCATGAATGCGGCGGCCGGGAGCGGTATTCACTGGGCGGAACTTCTGCTGATGGTGGCAAGTGTCGGAACGCTGATGTCCATTACACTGAAGATCAATTATTTTGTGTTCTGGGGCAAAACCGATTCTCCGGACCTTTCTCTTACGGCTGCCGGCACGGAAGTCAGCGAACAATCGGTTCCTTTTTCCAGAAAGATCGCCATGATTCTGGGAGCTGCGGGCTGCGTGATCTGCGGTGTGATGCCGAATCTGGTATATGGCCTGAGCCCGTACGGCAGTGACGGCCATCCGTTTACCGTGGATCATGTGACCCAGTATATGGAGCTGTTTGCTGCGGCATCGATTGCATTTCTGATGTATCTGCCTCACATGAAGCCTCATGAGCAGATCACACTGGATGCAGACTGGTTTTACAGAAAGCCTCTGAAGTATGCAGTCCGCTGGCTGTCGCAGACGGTGGAACGCCTGCGGCACAGAACGGGGGATCAGATCGGGAAGCTGATCCGCAGAGGAAATCAGTATCTGCATGATCCTGCGCTTCTGCTGCGAAACTGGTCTGGAAAGAAACCGGCGGCACGGCGGGAGTGTCTGGAGGATGATGATGTGCTGCAGAAGCCTGCAGGCTGGCTGGTAGCAATCAATTTTATCATTTTTCTTGCAGTGGTGCTCTTTGTATTTTATAATAGGTAGCAGCAGACCGGTTTGGACCTGAAGGACAGACCGGTTTGTTCTGTGAGAAAGGAACAGCGGAAATGAATGACATCAGAGCAGAATATGAGAGAAAAAAACAGACGACCGAGCAGATTTTGAGAAAAATCCGGTCCGGCGACAAGATCTTCGTCGGATTTTATGGCGGGGAACCGCGGACTATCCTGCGGAGGATTCATGAAATCGGCCCGGATGTAGAGAATGTTGAGATATGGAAGGCCACGGACATGGAGGATTATCCGGTATTTACGGATCCTTCCATGGAAGGACACATTGAAATGAAGTCGATTTTTTATGGAAAAACGGCGAGGAAAATGGCAAAAACCAGGCCAGTAGACTATTTCCCCAATGATCTTCACAACTGTATGCGGCTGAAAAACGAGCAGGATCCCTGCAACGTGTTTATGGTCACCACATCACCGATGGATCAGGACGGCTATTTCACGCTCGGAAGCTGGGTGCAGGTCGAACGGGATGCCCTGAATGCTGCAGATACTGTTATTCTGGAAGTTAATCCCAATGTGCCGCGGACCTTTGGCGATACGGCAATCCATATCAGTGAAGTGGACTGGCTGCTGGAGACGGATGCGCCGCTTCCGGAAATGCCGGAGATTCCGTTTACGTCGGTTGAGGAAGCCATCGGCGAGAATGTGGCGGAACTGGTTCACGACGGGGACTGCATCCAGCTGGGAATCGGCGGCACATCGAATGTGGTGGCACGGAAGCTGGAGGATAAGCATCATCTGGGAATTCATTCGGAGATGTTTACGAATTCCATGATGGATCTGATGAAAAAAGGTGTCATTGACTGCAGCCGGAAAAATCTGAATCCGGGACTGGCAGTTGCCGCCTTTGCATGGGGCAGCCGGGAACTTTATGACTTCATCGACGGAAACCGTGACATCGTATTTCGAAGCAGCTCTTATGTGAATGATCCTTTTGTGATCGCGCAGAATGACAACATGGTATCCATCAATACGACTCTGCAGGTGGATCTGACGGGTCAGATATGCAGCGAAAGTATCGGTCCCCGGCTGTACAGCGGAACCGGAGGCGCTTTTGATTTCGCATACGGCGCGCTTCATTCGAGAGGCGGACGCGGCATCATCGCGGTGCAGTCCACGGCGAAGAACGGGACAGTTTCAAGAATATCACCGATGCTGACAGAAGGCGCGATGGTCAGCATTACGAGAAATGCAGTGGACAATATCGTGACGGAATACGGTGTGGCGCCGCTTCGGGGCAGAACGGTACGGCAGCGCGTCCGGAATCTGATCGCTGTCGCGCATCCGGATTTCCGTGAAGAACTGAAAAAGCAGGCAGAGTATCTGATGCTCTGGTAAAGAAATTCAGCACAGGAGATACGATCAATGGAAAGAAAACATTTAGAAACAGTGCATATCGTCGGTATGGGAGCGCTGGGGCTGCTGTATGGAAGCACACTGTCCGAAGGCGGTGCAGAAGTCCGCTATGTCGTGGATGAAGAGCGGTTTGCGCGATATCAGGGAATGAATGTCACCTGTAACGGGAAGCCATTTTCCTACAAGCTTGTGAAAGATCAGGAGACAGAACCGGCGGACCTTGTGATCGTCGCAGTGAAAAGCACCGGACTGGAGCATGCGCTGGATACCATGACAGGCAGTGTCGGACCGGAAACCGTGATCGTTTCCGTTCTCAACGGAATATCCAGTGAAGAAATCATCGGAGAACGATTCGGAAAGGAAAAAATCATTCATACCGTTGCGCAGGGAATGGATGCAATGAAATTTGGAAACCGGCTGCAGTATACCCGGACCGGGAAGCTGCATATCGGGCTTGCACCGGGTGAAAGGGAAGAAAATCTGGAGGCTTTGAAAGATCTTTTTGAACGGACCGGACTGGGCTATGTCGAGGAACCAGATATCCTTCGGCGCATGTGGAGCAAATTCATGCTCAATGTGGGCGTCAATCAGACCTGTATGGTATACGGCACCACTTATGGGGGCGTGTTGTGTGACGGAGAACCGAACCGGATTATGATTTCCGCCATGCGGGAAGTCATTGCGCTGGCGGCGGAAGAGGGAATCCGGCTGTCAGAAAATGATCTGAACCAGTACATCGAGATTATCGGGACGCTGGATCCTGACGGCACACCGTCCATGGGGCAGGACCGGATCAACCGGAAGCCGTCTGAGGTGGAGTTGTTCGCAGGGACCGTGATGGAACTTGCGGAAAAACACAGGCTCTACGTGCCGGTCAACCGGTTCCTGTACCGCCGGGTACGCGAGATTGAAACGGAATATATATGACAAAGAGCAAAGAGCCGCTTCTGTGAAGCGGCTCTTTGCTTTGACTTTTTCGTAACGTATCCTGCGGATGGATAGGTTTTATACATTGAACAGGAAATTGACGACATCGCCGTCCTGCATGACATATTCCTTGCCTTCCGAACGGATATATCCCTTTTCCTTGGCCGCAGCCAGGGAGCCGCCCACCTCCATCAGCTTGTCGAAGGCAATGGTTTCCGCACGGATAAAACCTTTCTCGAAATCGGTATGAATCTTTCCTGCAGCGGCAGGCGCTTTCGTACCGCGACGGATGGTCCATGCGCGGCACTCATCTTCTCCTGCGGTCAGGAAAGAGATCAGATTCAGCAGAGAATAGGACGCTCTGATCAGCTTGTCCAGGCCGGACTCTTCGATTCCCATCTCTTCCAGGAACATTGCCCTTTCCTCATCTTCCAGCTCGGCCATTTCCGCCTCAATCTCCGCACAGATCACAACCGCTTCGGCACCTTCTGCCGCGGCGATTTCGCGAACCTGCTGCACGTACGGACTGCTGTCTGCATCCGCGACTTCGTCGTCTGAAACGTTGGCGACGTAGATGATCGGCTTGTAGGAAAGAAGACCCAGGGATTTCACATAGGCTTCCTCTTCCTCGTCAAAATCCATTGCTCTGGCGTTTTTCCCTTCGCCCAGCCATGCGTAGATCCGGTTCAGCAGATCCAGCTCTCCCTGCACTTGTCTGTCAGCTTTGGCAATCTTCGCGGTCTTCTGAATGCGCCGGTCCAGAATCTCCATATCCGACAGCAGCAGCTCGGTATTGATCGTCTCGATATCAGAAGCCGGATCAATCCTTCCATCCACATGGACGATGTTATCGTTTTCAAAGCAGCGGACCACATGGACGATGGCCTCCACTTCCCGGATATGGCCGAGGAACTTGTTCCCGAGACCTTCTCCCTTCGAGGCGCCTTTTACCAGACCTGCAATATCACAGAATTCAATGGTGGCATAGATGGTCCGCTTTGAATTGTAAATTTCATGAAGTTTCGTTACTCTCTGGTCAGGAACGGTTACTACGCCTACGTTAGGCTCAATGGTGCAGAACGGATAATTGGCCGCTTCCGCACCGGCTTTCGTGATAGCGTTGAACAGAGTGCTTTTCCCTACATTTGGCAAACCTACGATACCTAATTTCATTTTATTGTTTCTCTCTTTCTTTCATTTTTCATCAAAATATAATAGAAGACGGAAAGCCCTGCGATCAGGCAGATGCTGATGACCTGGGCCTGACGCAGAGGACCGATCATCAGGCTGTCTGTCCGCAGGCCTTCCACAAAAAAACGTTCTATGGAATAGAGAATCCCATAGAGACAGACGATCTGACCGTTGAATTTCCTGTGCTTCCTGTCCATCCATAAAAGGAACCAGAACAGCAGGAAACACCAGATGGACTCGTAAAGAAAGGTCGGATGATATCCGACTCCGTCGATGATCTGGGCCCATGGCAGATCCGTCGGACCGCCGTGCGCTTCTTCGTTGAAAAAATTTCCCCAGCGCCCGATCGACTGTGCCAGCGCGATTGTCGGCGCAACCAGATCCGCTGCATTGAGAAAATTCACTTTATGGTGACGGCAGACGAAATACGCCACGAGAAAGCAGGCGATGAGGCCGCCGTGAATCGCAAGGCCTCCGTTTCGCGTATCAAGGATTTTCGCCCAGTCTCCGGCATAGTCTTCCCAGCTGAAAATGACATAATAGGCCCGTGCGCCGATGATGGCGGACGGCACCATGAAAATCACCAGGTCCAGAATAAAATCCGGTTTGATATCATGCTCCTTCGCACGGAAGTAGCAGATCAGGGTTGCAAGAAAAAAACCCAGTCCGATGAGCAGACCATACCACATGATGTCCAGCCCGAAAACGGAAAAGGCAACCCGGTCAGGTGCAATCATAAAACAAAATCTCCTTACTCATAAAATTCATCAATCTATTATACAAAAAAAAGTGTTCATTGTCATCAAAGTTTGGTACAATTTTTCTATGAAGTACGAGAAAATTATAAAAGGAATCTTTGTGGAGCGGCCGAATCGCTTTGTCGCCCGGGTCAGACTGGATGACGGCGCGGAGATCCAGGCTCATGTAAAGAATACCGGACGATGCAGGGAACTGCTGCAGCCCGGTGCAGCGGTCTATCTGGAAGATTTCAGTGAACGTATGGGAAAAAGAAAGCTTGCATTCTCTCTGACTGCGGTGGAAAAGAAACAGGAGAACGGGGATGTTCTGCTGGTCAACCTGGATTCACAGGCTCCCAACCGTGCTGCAGGAGAGGCCTTGCGGAGCGGGAAGATTCTTCTGCCGTCCATGGGACGACTGTCTGTTGTGAAAGGAGAACAGACGTGGGGAAACTCCCGGTTTGATTTTTTTGTGGAGGATGAGAACGGAGTATGCGGCTACCTGGAAGTAAAAGGTGTCACTCTGGAAGAAAACGGGATTGCCCGTTTCCCGGATGCGCCGACACAGCGCGGTGTGAAACATGTGCATGAGCTGATCCGGGTAAAGCAATCTGGAAGAGAGGCGTTCCTCCTTTTTATCCTGCAGATGGAAGGCATGAAGCAGTTGCGTCCCAATGATGAGACCCATAAGGCGTTCGGTGATGCGCTCCGGGAGGCGGCGCATGCTGGTGTGCAGATCCTGGCATGGGAATGTCATGTGGAAAATGACAGCATGACGGTGATCCGACCGGTTCCGGTGGAACTTGCAGACAGAAAGAAAAAAGAATAAAACTGAGTTTTTTCCGAAACTTTTTCGAAACTTTTTCGATGCAGAGAGCGTCTAATGATATGTAACAGGTGCAGGGGGGATTTTGGATGAAAGACAGCAGAGAATCGCTGGTAGAAAAATTGCTGATAGCGAACTACGAAAAATACTACAGACTGGCATTCAGTTACGTCCATAATGAGGCGGATGCACTGGATATTGTCCAGGAAGGCGCCTACAAGGCCATGCTGAAATGGGAGACTCTGGAACACGAAGCGTATGCCGGATCCTGGATTTACCGGATCATGCTGAATGAGATCTTCAGCATGCTTCGAAAGCAGAGCCGGACCGGTATAACCATCACGACGATGGATCAGCTGGAGGAGGAGCCTGCAGAAGAACCGTTCGACAGTCTTCCTCTGCGGGAGGCGCTGGAACGGCTTAGCCCCAGGGATAAGGCGCTGATCGAGCTGCGGTATTTCGAGGATATGAAACTGGAGGAGATTGCAGAGGCGCTGAATGAAAATCTCAGCACTGTAAAAAGCCGACTCTATCGCTGCCTGCAGAAACTGAAACTATCTATGGAAGAATAGAAAAGAAAGGGGAAAAATCATGAAGAAACTGGAAGAACTGAAAAAGGAGTATGAATCGCTTCACGCGCCAGAAGAAGGAAAAGAGCGGGTGGAAGAAGCAATCGAACGCGCCCATGCAGAGAACCGGAAGAATCGCCGGATTCGCAGGATGAAGCGATGTGGGGCAGGAATTGCAACGGCCGCGGCACTGTTTATTCTGCTTCCGAATATCAGCAGCAGTGCTGCATATGCCATGAGCAGCATGCCGGTACTGGGGCCGATTGTGGAAGCGGTGACTTTCCGCGAATATGCGGCAGAATCGGAGGATGGCAGATTTGAGGCAGACGTGAAGATCCCGCAGCTCAATGCATCGGATGGATTGCCGGTGGATCCTGAGCAGCTGAAACAGATCAATGACGAAATCAGAACCATCTGTGATGGAATGATCGCGGATTTTGAGAATAATATGGATTCCGGCGAAGGCTATGAACAGCTGGTCATTCAGTACGATATTCTTGATACAACCGATGATTACTTTTCGATCAAGCTGATAACTTATATGGTAGCAGGATCCGGCTTTGAAAAAGATTACTACTATACGCTGAATCTGAAAACGGGAAAACAGATGCATCTTTCGGACCTGTTTCCGGAAGGCGCGGACTATATCGGGCCGATCAGCGAAAATATCCAGGAGCAGATGCGTGCACGTATGAAAGCGGATGAGAATGTGATCTACTGGGTGGAGACCGAAGACGGTTCCGGCGCAGAAGACACGCCGGATGAACTGTATTTCCGGGAAATTCCCGCAGACCAGCAGTTTTACATCGATGGAGAAGGCCATCTGGTGATTACGTTTTCGGAAGGTGATGTGGCACCGGTGTATATGGGATGTGACCAGTTTATAATTCCGGATTCGGTGGTAAAGAATATAAAGTAAAAAAAT
>JALEHL010000042.1 GCA_022770665.1 Bacillota bacterium | reverse complement strand
ACTGGATACTGTGATGCACAATCTGGCGGAGACCCTGCGGATCGTGTCGATCCTGATCTATCCGTTCATGCACACCACTTCCAAAGAGATCCGCAAGCAGATGGGTCTGTGGTACAGCGATGTGGTCTGGGAAGATGCCTTTACGTTTGACATGATGTACGGCGAGCAGGTGAAGAAGGGCGATCCGATTTTCCCGAGACTGAATATAGAGAAGGAACTGGAGGAGCTGGCGGCGATCAGCGCGCAGAAGAAGGCAGAAGCAGAGGCAGCTGCAGGTGCGGCGAAAGGCGTGTCGAATGCATCAGACAGCGGATCTGCCGGACAGGAAGATTCCGATGCGGCGGCAGGAAATGCGGCTGATGCAGGAAATGCGGCTGATGCAGGAAACGCCGCCGAAAACGCGGCTGAATGCGGAGCTGAGAATATTCCGCTGGAACTGAAACCGGAGATCGTGTACGATGATTTTGACAAGCTCGATTTCCGGGTCGGCACCATTCTCAGTGCAGAAAAGCATCCGAAAGCAGACAAGCTTCTGGTATTCCAGGTGAAGATGGGAACGGAAATCCGCCAGATCATCAGCGGTGTGGCTGAATACTTCAAACCGGAGGAAATGGTCGGAAAGAAAGTCATCGTGGTGGCCAACCTGAAGCCGAGAAAACTTCGGGGATTAGAATCGAAAGGCATGCTGCTCTTTGCCGATAACGGCGAGCGCTGCGAGATTGTCACCACCATTGCAGAAGACGGGAATCCGGTTACGTAGGGCAGAGGCGCGCGCCGGCCTGTCGGCCTGACGAGGTCGGCGCCGCGGAGACGCTGTGATCAGCGCGAGGCGTTGTGGCTGGCCGGGACTGCGGAGACGCTGTGACCGGCTGGGGCCGGTCCCGGGCTTTCCGATGCCGGACATGCGGTGCCGGACAGTCCGGAGGTGCGCGAGATTGTTTTCAGATCGCCGAAAAGGACGCCAAATGATGATTTTTGAAGCATCTGGCGTCCCGACCTGGGGTGAAAGAAGCGATTTTTGAGCGAATCTCTGCAAAATCTCTGCGCCAGGGCACGTTTCCGTGTCGAAAAAGGTCGAATTGAATGGGAAAAATTAGGATTCCAGACAGAATATGAAAGAAAAACACCGCTGGAAAGCGAAAACTGCCGACAAAATCTGTTTTGCGGGACGCCACAGGGGTGAAAAATAGCAGTTTGGCGTCCCTTTTGCCGTGCAGAAACCGTTCGTGCGGAGAAACGCCGCGAAACGCCGAGAAACGCGGAGAAATGCAGAGAAAATAAATCATAAACCACAGCAATCATCGGAGGGGCGAGAATTCCGCCCCTCCTTGTTGTCCATG
Organism: Bacillota bacterium; assembly: GCA_022770665.1. Taxonomy (GTDB): domain Bacteria; phylum Bacillota; class Clostridia; order Peptostreptococcales; family Anaerovoracaceae; genus RGIG7179. The sequence goes on along the minus strand of JALEHL010000042.1, from coordinate 6,536 downwards.
GAGGAATGGAGGAAAAGAAACATGCTTTTCGATTCGCATACACATATCAATAACGACACCTACACGGAGGAAGAGCGGCAGCAGCTGATTGCGGCCATCGAGGCTTCTGATGTGGATTACGTGATGGATATCGGATTTGACCTGCCAAGCTCGGTGCAGGCGGTGAAGGATGCGCAGGCACTGACCTGGTGCTATGCTGCAGTCGGTGTGCATCCCCACGACACGAAGACGATGGACGAGGCGATGCTGCAGCAGATCCGCACGCTGGCAGAGGAACCGAAAGTAAAAGCCCTCGGCGAGATCGGGCTGGACTACCACTATAACCTGTCCGACGCCGACACACAGCGGTACTGGTTCCGCCGCCAGATCCGGCTGGCCAACGAGCTGCACCTGCCCATCGTGATCCATTCCCGGGAAGCCGACCAGGAAACCATGGATATCCTGAAGGAAGAAGGCACATTCAGCGACGAGCGCTGCAGCTGGTTCCCGAAACGGAAAGGCCCGGACGGAACAGAAGAAAAAGACGCCCGGGTGCTGCTCCACTGCTTCAGCGGCAGTCTGGAGCTGGGACGCCAGTACGTGAAGCTGGGAGCAACCCTATCCATCGCCGGCCCCGTGACCTACAAAAACAACCGCAAAACCTCCGAAGTCGCATCCCGGATTCCCATCGAGTATCTGCTGGTGGAAACCGACGCGCCGTACCTGACGCCAGAACCCCACCGCGGCAAAAAGAACATGTCGCCCTACGTGGAGTTTACGGCCCGGCGGGTGGCCCTGCTGAAGGGCATGACCTACGAAGACGTGGCCCGGCGGACGCTGGAAAATGCGAAAGTCTTTTTCCATATCCAGCAGCCCGATCATCGCGAATAGCCCAATCGGATCGGCCAGCCCGGCATCTTGCCCCCGGTTTCTTTGCAAAATCTTTTCGCCCGGCTGCGTCGGTTTTCGACAGCTTTTTTTCTCTCTCTGTGGTATTCTGTTCGGAAGGGATCATCGAAAGATGGTATCGGAAGAGAGCATCAGGAGGAAAGAGACATGGAAGTGAGCATCGGATACGCATCACTGGCGGCGGAAGCAGAAAGCTGCGGAGATACGGCGGTATCCTGCTGTCTGCCCGGCGGCGGCCGCGCGGTGATTCTGTCAGACGGCATGGGCCGCGGCAGCAGTGCAGCGGCAGAAAGCCAGGCGGTGGTGCGCCTGCTTCGCCGCCTTCTGAAAAGCGGCATGACAGCCGGCCAGGCGATTCAGACCGTGAATCTGCATATGGAGCAGGAAAAAAATGAGATTTTCGCCACGCTGGATCTGGTGATTCTGGATCTGGAGTGCGGGACAGCTGTGTTCTATAAACAGGCCGCCGCCCCGTCTTTTGTCGTGCGCGGCGGCCGCCTGATGCGGATCCAGCAGCCGGCGCTGCCGGTAGGCATCGTACCGGCAGTGAAACTGGCGCGTGTCACCCTGGCCCTGGCACCGGGGGACACTATCATCCTGATGTCTGATGGCATTTCTGACAGCGGCAGACGCAGCTGGGTGGGAAGATATCTTACATCGCTGATATACGATGAGATTGAAAGCGGACGGCAGTACGGCCCGAGGCAGCTTGCAGACCGGATACTGACGGAAGCGGTCCGGCAGGGTAAAGGAAGAACGGCGGACGACGCCACCGTGGCCGTGATGCGGCTCCGGTGAAAAGAACATATAGATAAAAGACGAAACGATGAAGAAAAAAGTACAACAGACAATCAGAAAGCACCATCTGCTGGAAAAGGGAATGCACATCGTGGTGGGCCTGTCAGGCGGGCCTGATTCGCTGTGCCTGTTTGACGTGCTCTGCAGCATGGCCCGGGAGTGGGATCTGAAGCTGTATCCGGTTCATGTGAACCACAAGTTCCGTCCCGGTGCGGCAGAAGAGGACCAGGAGTTTGTGGAGAAGTTCTGTGAGGCGGCAGGCTGGCCATGCAGAACCGTTGTCTGCGACTGCACGGCCGTCGCGCGGCAGGAGGGACTGACGCCGGAGGAGGCCGGCCGGAAGGTGCGCTATGAAGCCTTCCGCCAGACCGCAGAAGACATCGCCGTCGGCCACCTGCACCGGGACATCGCGGCAGGGCAGCCGTGTCCGGACAATGCTGCGGGACAGCTGTACCGGGGCGCAGCAACATGCGGGGCGGAGGCAGCCCAGATGCCGACGCCCGCACAGCAGACACCCGCACAGTCGGCGCCCGTGCCGCGGGAGAAGATCGCCATCGCCGTGGCCCAGAACGCCCAGGATCAGTGCGAAACCATTCTCTTCCGGCTGCTGCGGGGCAGCGGGCCGGACGGACTGGCAGGCATCGCCTATAAACGATATGACGAAGGCGGCTTCGCCGTTATTCGTCCGCTGCTGGATGTGAGCCGGGAGGAGATTGAAACCTACTGTTCGGCACACGGACTGACGCCGAGACGGGATCATACCAACGAGGAGACCGTCTATATGCGGAACCGGATCCGTCTGGAGCTGATTCCCTACCTGCAGGAACACTTCAACCCGAACCTCATCGAGACAGTGAACCGGCTGGGACGAGCGGCTGCTGCAGATAAAGAGTATCTGCAGGGGGAAGCAGAAAACGCCATCCTGCAGGATGAAAGCGGGGCGCTTTCGGTGAAATCGCTCAGAACGATGCACCCGGCGGTCCGCATGCGGGTCTATCAGAAGGCGGCGAAGGAAGCCGGACTGGAGGAAGGACTGGCGGCAGCCCATCTGGAAGGAATCGATCGGATTGTCTGCGGGGAAAGTCCGTCCGCCCGGTGGAATCTGCCGGACGGTTTCGCTGCAGAACGTGTCTACGAGCAGCTGATCATAGAAAAAGACAGAAAAGAAACGGCAGCCGGAACGTTCCGGATCCGGATCCTGCCTTCGGAATCTGCGGAAAATCGTTCGGTCGCGGAGGATCCGTGCCGTCTTGCAGCAAAATTTTCTCTGAATGCCCTGAAAGCCGTATACGGAGAAGACGCAGCGGGCAGAATTATTTTGCGAAACAGAAAAGCAGGGGATTTCATGACCATCGCCACGGGCGGCGGTCTGCACCGGAAAAAGCTGCAGGATCTGCTGGTGGATATGAAAGTGCCGAAATCCCAGCGGGACCAGCTGCAGGTGGCAGCCATCGGCAGCGAGATTCTCTGGATTCTGCCGGGTGAAAAGGACAAAACAGGAAAACTGGGCGTCAGGGGGCGCTTTTCTGCAGCCTATCCTGCAGATTCGAGGCAGAATCAGAAGACGGAGCCCATAATTGCCCTTGAATATTTGTTCCGGATATGATAGAATGAATAAGATTATTTGTGATAGAAAAACAAGTTTCCAGTGCCGTAAATGCCAATTCTTGTGGACACGGCAGAAAGGAGCGAAAGGGGAGTATCGTGAAAAAATTTGCTAAGAATATCGGCATCTATATCGCACTTTTTGCGATTGTGCTGATGGTTGCATTCTTTTATAAAGGCGCGGATGCGGATCAGGTCACTGTGAAGGAAGTGCCGTTTTCCAAGCTTGTCCAGTATCTGGACAGTGAGCAGGTTTCGGAGATCAACTTTACGGATACCAAGGTGACGGGGAAGATCAGCGACAAGGAGTACGTGTACGCGTATATCAACTCATCGGTAGAGTGGATGTCCGTCTGGGATGACTATGTCTATCCGCAGATGCAGGAGGGAAAAATCAAAAAGATGACCAGCGACCCGCCGGATAACGGTTCCGTGTTCCTGAATCTGCTGCCGACCATCATTATGGTTGTGGCGCTGGTTTTCCTGTTCTATTTCATGATGAATCAGGGAGGAAACGGAAAAGCATTCCAGTTCGCCAAATCCCGTGCGAAGATGGTCAAGGGCGGCGACAAGAAAGTGACGTTCCAGGATGTGGCCGGTCTCGACGAGGAGAAGCAGGAACTGGCGGAAGTCGTAGATTTCCTGAAAGATCCGAGAAAGTACCGGGAACTGGGTGCCCGGATTCCGAAAGGAATCCTGCTGGTGGGTCCTCCGGGTACCGGCAAAACCTATATCTCCAAGGCAACTGCAGGGGAAGCGGGGGTTCCGTTCTTTACCATCTCCGGTTCCGACTTTGTGGAAATGTTTGTCGGTGTCGGTGCGTCCCGAGTTCGTGACCTGTTTGATCAGGCGAAGAAAAATGCGCCTTGCATTGTGTTTATCGATGAGATCGATGCGGTAGGCCGCAAGCGCGGCGCCGGTATCGGCGGCGGTCACGACGAAAGAGAACAGACACTGAACCAGCTGCTGGTGGAGATGGACGGATTCGCAGAGAATTCCGGCATCATTATTCTGGCTGCCACCAACCGGCCGGATATCCTGGACCCTGCTCTGCTGCGTCCGGGACGTTTTGACCGGCAGATCGTCATCGGCTCGCCGGATATCAAAGGAAGAGAAGAGATCTTCCGCGTTCACAGCAAGAACAAGCCGCTTGCTGACGACGTGACGCCGGAAGTTCTGGCAAGAAGAACACCGGGCTTTACCCCGGCGGACATAGAAAACCTGCTGAACGAAGCGGCACTGATTACAGCACGCAGAAACGGCCGGTTTATCCGCATGGAAGAAATTGAAGAGGCCATTACGAAAGTCATTGCCGGTCCGGAAAAGAAGAGCCGGGTCATCAGTGAAAAAGAAAAGAAGCTGACGGCGTTTCATGAGGCCGGTCATGCGGTGGTCGGGCGGCTGCTGCCGGATACAGATCCGGTGCACCAGGTCACGATCATCCCGAGAGGACGTGCCGGCGGCTTTACCATGTCTCTGCCGACAGAAGACCGTTACTATGCGACGAAGAAAGGAATGTTCAATGATATCGTCGAGCTGCTCGGCGGACGTGTGGCAGAGCAGCTGACACTGGATGATATCAGCACCGGAGCCAGCAACGATATTCAGCGGGCGACGGAAGTGGCCAGGGATATGGTGACGAAGTACGGATTTTCTGAAAAAATCGGTACCGTCAACTACAGCAATTCCGAGGAAGTGTTCCTGGGAAATGATTTTACAACCCATAAGAATTACTCGGAAGAAAAAGCAAGAGATATCGACTCGGAAATCAAGCGGATTATCGATGAAGCGTACGCGAAGGCGATCCATCTGCTGGAGGAAAACCGGGATAAGCTGGAGAACGTGGCCCAGGCGCTTCTGCTGGTGGAGACCATCGACGGACAGCAGTTTGAAGAGCTGTTTACCGGCAAGGTGACACCGGAGCAGCTGGCGGAAAATGTCCGCCACGCTTCGGAGAAGAAGAAGGAAAAGGACGCTGCCGAAGCTGCGGAACGGGAACGGCTGCGGAAAGAAGAAGAAGAGAAACTTGCCGAGGAACTGAAGAAATATGACGGCGACTACATGGCGGATGACGCATCCGATGCGGATGATGCATCCGGTGCGGATGATGCATCCGGTACGGATGATGCGGAGCAGGGTGAGACCGCAGAAAAATCCCAGGACGTGACGGCCGAGAATACCCCGGAGACTGGAGAAGAAGAGGGGAAAGAAGAAAGATAAAGAGGCGGCATTATGAAAGTAACAGTAAGAGATTGTCTGCAGCTGGAGTCCTTCAGGCAATGCATCGTTGTGGCCGGAGAGCGGAATCTGGAAAATCGGGTAAAGACCATTTCAGTTCTCGATGCGGCCAGTGCGGAAGATGCGGTGTGCTTTAACGGAAATCAGGAAGAGCTCGTGCTCACCTCCTTTTCGGGAATGCGGGACAACCGGCCGCTTCAGTGCGAGACGGTGCGCCGGCTGGCAAAGGCCGGAATTGCTGCTCTTGCCGTTTTCCAGAAGGGAAACAGCAGCACGCAGGTTCCGAAAGAACTGATCGTGGTTGCGGATGAAGTGGGACTGCCGCTGCTGATCATGGTGGACAGCTGCAAGGCAGGATACTCGAACCTGATCAAGGAAGTGATGGATCAGATCCTGTATGGAAGCAATTTCAAAAACAGCCTGATCAATAACACGGTATTCCATCTGCTGAATTTCGAAAAGCACAGCAGCTTCCAGCAGGCACTGCGGGAGGCCGCGATCAATAATGATTTTCAGGTGGTGCTCCTCAGTGAGGACTTTAATCCGGTTCTGACCATCGAGACCCGCCAGAGGACGACTGTTGATGAGGCGATCAGCCGCGGCAAGCAGATCGCGCTGAACCTGTCCAGCGTATACAGTCTGGTGGATATCGACGGTACCATGACCTACTGGGGTATCGTGAGCATTAACGGCGAGAAGCATTATCTGCTGATCGTCGATAACGAAGATAACTATTCTGCCGGTGAGATCACCAAGCTGGCAGAAATCATAGAACTGGCCATGGGCATGTGGAAGTACACACCGGTGCGGGATGCCAGGGCGGAATTCGCCAAGGCGCTGATCCGCGGGAATAAGTCGCTGGCCTATTCCCTGAAGGAGGAAGCTGGTGTCAGACCGGCTGACATCATCAGTGTCTTCCATGCCAGGGGCATCGAGACGCCGGAAGGAGAGGCGGTTCTGAACAAGTTCCGGGAAGCCGGTCTTCTGAGCATTATCCGCATTGCAGA
>JALEHL010000038.1 GCA_022770665.1 Bacillota bacterium | reverse complement strand
TTGTTTACAGTGATGTTTCCGGTTCCAGGGATTAATCTAACTCTGGCCACGGAACTTTTTCTTCTGCCTGTTCCCTGATACTGAATCTTTGCCATTGTCTATTCCTCCCTTTCCTTAAAATTCCCAGGTTTCCGGCTTCTGTGCAGCATGTGCATGCTCAGGACCGGCATAAACCTTTAATTTCTTAAACATCTGTCTTCCAAGCTTTCCATCCGGCAACATGCCTTTTACAGCGTGGCGGATGATTTCTTCCGGCTTGGTTGCCTGCAGTTTTTCGAAAGTCACTTCTCTCAGACCACCTGGGTATCCGGTGTGTCTCTTGTAGATCTTTTCTTTTCTCTTCTTACCGGTTACTTCCACCTTTTCTGCGTTGATAACGATTACGTAGTCACCACAGTCAACATGCGGAGTGTAAATCGGTTTCTTCTTGCCTCTCAGAATGGAAGCAACTTCGGATGCAAGTCTGCCAAGAGTCTTGCCTTCTGCATCGATCACGTACCACTTACGTTCTACTTCTGCAGGTTTTGCGATAAATGATTTCATTCTTTTTCCTTTCTACCTACTAAGATTTTTTACAAAATCGCTTTCGGCTTTGTCTACTGGGATTTCGCTGCTTGCGGACAGCAAAATCTGTTTCGATATACTAAAACTTTTTTAGTTTGGGGTCCCGGACGGATCTCCATCCTGCGCCCCCGCACACACAGTGCGAAATTATTATATAGCCAAATCCGCTGAATTGCAAGCTTTTTTTGCTTTTTCAACGTCAAAAACATTCTACAGCACGATCAGTTCCGTCACATAGACCGCCACGCAGGAAGCCACTGCAACTTTAAAAAGGTTTCCATCGATCCAGGCCACGACTGCCGCTACGAGAAATGCGATGATACCGGAAACCGGAGTGCTGGTTGCGGTGATGATGGCCGGAAACGCCATGACCGCCAGTGTCACGTAAGGAACATAGTACAGGAAGGAGCGAAGAAACGAATTGGTGATCTCCTTCTGAATCAAGGTCAGCGGCAGGGCGCGAATCGCATAGATTGTCAGCGCCGCCACAATCAGATAAATGTAGGTATTCTGCGAAAGGCTCATGACTGCACCTCCGTTTCTTCTGCAGATGCACCGGAGATTTTTTCCGGCGGAACTGGCCGGATGACGGCGGCAGCAGCGGCGATGACAACGGTCAGAATAATGATCCTCGTACCGCCGGAAATGTCACGCAGCAGAGGAAGATACGTGAAGACAAGGCTTCCTGCCATGGAGGCCAGCACCACCATCGCCACGGCCCGGTCTTCCTTTGCGGCCGGAATCACCACTGCCAGAAACATACCGTAGAGGGCCACAGACAGGGCGCTGACCATGCTCGGCGGGAGGATATTCCCCACCAGCACGCCCAGGAAAGTGCCGATTACCCAGCCTGGAGACGCAACCGTCGCAGCACCGTAATTATAGAATGGATTCAGTGTTCCCTTCACCGAGGAAGAGATGCCGAAGATCTCATCCGTGACGAAATATGCCATCAGCATGCGTCTCGGCAAAGAGGTCCGGGGACTGATCTTCTGGGACAGTGCACAGGACATGAGCAGATACCGGATATTGACCACCATCTGCGTCAGGACCATGGCCACATAGCCGGACTGGCCTGCGATAATCGTGATCACCGCAAACTGCCCCGCCGAAGCGTGCATCATCAGGGACATGAGCCCCATCTGAAACGCTGTGATGCCCGCTTCCCTGGCAGCGATTCCCAGAGTGAATCCTACCGCGAAATACCCCAGTCCGATGGGAATCCCATCCCGAAGTCCCCGCAGATACCATGTTTTATTTTCATTTTCATTTCCTGTTTCCAGTCTTGGTTCCATCTCGTTTATTCTTCTTTTCCTTCAAAATATTTTTCCATTCTCGGTTTCGGCAGACTCCAACGCAGACGGGCTGCCAGCAGGCGAAGCACTACCACCGCGGCAGTTCCTGTGATCATAGACAGGCTCTCACCGAACACCGGCCACATGAGTGCGCACAGCAACGCACCAAGGATCGATGCGCTGGCATAAAAATGTTTTACAAAAATATACGGCGGTTCCGATGCCATGGTGTCCCGCAGCACTCCACCGCCTACGCCGGTCATAGCCCCCACGAAAATCAGCAGAAACAGGCTGTAGCTGTCAGAACGGCTGTAGGCTGTGCTAATTCCCACCACGGTAAAGATTCCAAGACCGACAGAATCCATCACCAGCATCAGCAGATCATACAGATGCTGGCGTCTGGCAAAGAACCGGAGAACCCATGGAGTACAGACAACAAGTGCTGTTATAATAGCAACTGCAGCATACACCGGATCCTGAAACGTTTTCGGCGGGTGAATTCCCAGAATCAGATCCCGGATCACGCCGCCGCCCACCGCAGTCGTCAGACCGAGAATGGTAATTCCCAGAATATCCATCTTCTTCTGCAGCCCCAGCATGGCGCCAGACACAGAAAACGCGACGGTTCCAATGATCTCCAGTAAAAATGATATGGTTTCAGACATACAAAAACACCTCCCAAGCAATTCTGTCAAGTATAAAAGCGTTTCTCTGTCTTTTTACCTGAAAGATTCTCCTGTCTGTCCTGTATTTTACGGCATACATTCTATCTATGCCGCCCGCAGGCCGGATTGCTTCATCGGTGGTGTCCATCGTCATCGTCGTATGGCTTTCAACACTTTCCAGAGGTCTGTCCGAAAACGGTCCTTCTGCCTGAGAGTTTTGCCCCTTCGGCGGCCGGCGACGTCCGTCGCGCACAGCACTCTCCCGTTCTCTTCAACCAGCAAAAACAAGTATAGCACGGCCGACGACGCAATGTCAACGAATATTGCTTTTTCTCCGCCGGGATGATATACTTTTCCAAGACAGTTCAATCGATTCAAACAGGAGGTTCGCATGAGCAGTAAAAATCAGAAAAATTTTCTTGACAATTTCCGAAACCCAAACGGAAGCTATCACATCCCGATCTGGCTGATTATCCTTGGATTCTTCTTCAACTGGATGCTGGGGCTCGGCCTGCTGTTTGCACACCTGTGTGAGGATAAGACCGGTGCACTCTACGAAAACATGCCTTGCACAGAATCGCCGGACGCATCGGATTTTGCTTCGAATGGAAGCGCCCCGTACAGCTCGCAGGCTGTAAATCGCACTGTGAAAGCTTCGCCGAAAACAAAAAAGAAAAGAAATCCTGCTGCGATCCTGACCGGTCTGGGGATCTTCGCCCTGGTAATCGGTGTATTTGATCTGCCGGATTCCGTGCAGTATCTGGTCTGGTGCATGCAGAATAATGATGGAATCTCTTACGGTGTGCGGGATGTGGCCGAAAACTGCATCTGGATTCTTTCCGGGCTGGCCATGCTTCTGGGCGCAAAGCGTCTGCGTGCAGGTCAGCGGCGCCGCAGCAAGATCGCAGCCATCGTGGGCGATTCAAAATACATCGAGATCTCCGAAATCGCAGAAGCACTCCCTGCATCAGGATCCAGAACAGAAAAATATCTGCAGCAGTGCATCGACAGTGGTATGTTCGGTGAGAAAGCCTATCTGGATATGCGCTCCGGCTGTCTTGTCATCAGCGGCAAGGCACCGATGCCAAGAAAAGAGCAGAAAGCCGCAGAAGCCGCACGCAACGCAGAAGAAACCGCAGAGGATACTATGGACGAATACAGCCGTATTCTGAAAGAGATCCGGGATATCAACGACAAGATCCCCGGTGAAGAATTCTCCGCGAAAATCGATCGGCTGGAAGATCTGACCTCGAAAATTTTCAAGCTGGTGCAGGAGCAGCCGGAAAAGCAGAAAAAACTGCGGAAGTTTATCAACTATTATCTTCCGACCAGTCTGAAGCTGTTACATAGCTACGAACAGCTGGATGCCCAGGGAATCGAAGGAAAAAATATCTCCGAATCAAAGAAGCAGATCGAAGAAACCATGGATACCATGATCTCCGCTTTTGAAAAGCAGCTGGACAACCTGTTTTCCGCAGAAAGCATGGACATTTCCGCAGACATTGCCGCTATGCAGAACCTGATGCGTGCCGACGGCCTCATTGAAAACGAGCTTTCGGAAGCGATGCAGCAGTCCGGGAACCCCCTGAACTGTACTGACGAATCTTCTGCAAAGCAGCGCTGAAGCGCTCTTTTTTCAGCTTTATTCCATTCCATTCTGATATGCGTTTGTATTTTATTTGTATACTTGAGGTATACAACAATGGTAACATTTATGAAATTCTCCTTGAAGGAAATAAGATATATAATTTAAAAATAGAAACCAGCAATACAAATGCAAGCGAAATAGAAGAAAGGAATGAAAATAATGATACTTTTAACTTACCAGGATGAAAGCGCTGCCACGAAAGCCGGCGTAAAAACAGGTGATGATGTCGTTGATATTGCAGCACTTCTTGAATGTGATCAGGAAATCAGAGATGTAAAAATGCTGATGGAGCGATATCCTGATGCTTTAGACAGAATTCAGAAGGCTCTGGATGAAAAAGCGGAAATCAAAAGAATTCCGCTGAAGGATGTAAAGCTCTGTACCCCTGTTCTGCATCCGACCACGCTCCGGGACAGCTGCATGTTTGAGGTGCACTCAAACAACGCCGGTGCAGAATCTGATCTGAAGACTCCGCCGCTGTGGTATGAGCGACCGATTTTCTATTACCAGAATCCAAACAACTTATCCGGTCCTGAGGCAGAAGTAAAGCGGAAGACAGGCTGCACTACATTGGACTATGAAGCGGAAGTCGCTTTCGTTGTCGGAAAAAAAGGATATAACATTAAAGCTGAAGAGGCTGAAGATTATATTTTAGGGCTTACCATCTTCAACGACTGGAGCGATCGTGCCCTTTGTGTAAAAGAATCCGGCTTTTTAGGCATGCATAAAAGCAAAGATTTTGCTGCCGGCGTCGGCCCGTGGATTGTAACTCTGGACGAATTCAGGGATAAAATGAGGGACGGCAAATTAAATCTTTCTGTGAAAGCCTGGGTAAATGATGTGAAAACCACTGATTCCAGCACAAAGGATATGTACTGGCCGCTGGCAAAACTTTTCGAAGTGGTTTCTGAAGATATCGAAGTCTTTCCGGGAGATATCGTAGGTCTGGGAACCGTCGGTCTCGGCTGTATCTTCGAGCAGGTGGACAAATTCCCTTTCCTGGAAGACGGGGACAAGGTCACAATAGAAGTTGAAGGCATCGGCAGATTATGTCAGTATGTTGCGAAATAAATTCTCACCCGTTACAGCAAGGCAAATGCCCGATTCCAGGACAGATTGCCATGGAATCGTGTCTATTCCAGATCAGATATCGGATGCAATGATCCGCATCCGCCTCCTATAGCAACAATGCCTGCTAACCGATATTCGGTTAGCAGGCATATTTGTAAAGTTTCGAAAAAGCTTCGAAGAATCTTTCCATCCTGTCCTGCATTTCGGGCACTTGCCGAATTCCGTCAGAATACCGGCCGCGTTCCCTTCTGCATCAGGTTGTCTGCGCGCAGATCCAGACCGGATAAGCGTGCTTTTCTTTTATCTTCTCATTTCCCTGTCAATCAGTTTTTCACGGAACTCCTCTCCGCCACGGATCTGCTCCAGTTCATCCGGCCCGAACAGTTCCTTTGCGAAAAGCTTGATAGTTCTGGCTGCGGAGGAAACTACCCCGGCTCCCCTGCGAGCCGCTGTCTTTACATTTTCGCTTCTCTCCTGCCGTCTCTCTTCCATTTCTATTTCGCACTGTTCGCACAGGCTTCGCTTCTCCTCCGTGTCCGGCAGCTCGCAGAAGCATTTTCTGCATACATAAATCGTTTTCGTGCCGCAATTCGGACAGTAGTTGAAATCTGAAGTCTGCTTCACCTGCTTCACGTGCAGTCTGCAGTCAGGATTCGGACATCCCTTTTTCCTGTTATCTGTTGTCATTATAATACCTCCCAAACAGAAGACTTCCCTGTATTTTCTTATTACAGGATATCCTATCTGTCGCATCATGTCAAGAAATATGTCAGATTTTGTCGTGCAGTCTATCCCAGCTCCACCATATGGAACTTCTTCTTGCCCTTCTGGATCAGCAGCTTGCCGTCCTCGAACATGTCAGCCGTCACCTTCATCTTGGTATCGGTAACCTTCTTGCCGGCAACCGTCAGGCCGCCCTGCTCGATGGTGCGGAAGCCTTCGCCATTACTCGGAACCAGGCCCAGCTGGCGGATCAGGTTCACCACGCCCATGCCCTCTCCTTCGAATTCTGAAGCTGCCATCACCGTGGTCGGAATATTTTCCATGGAGCCGCCGCCGGCGAATACCGCCCGGGCGCCGTCCAGCGCCTTCTTTGCTTCTTCTTCACCGTGCACCAGCTTGGTCACTTCATAGGCCAGCACTTCCTTCGCTTTGTTGATCTCTGCTCCTTCCAGTGCGGACAAACGTTCCACCTCTTCCATCGGCAGGAAGGTCAGCATCCGCAGACATTTATTCACATCTTTGTCGCCGACATTTCTCCAGTACTGGAAGAACTCATACGGACTGGTCTTTTCCGGGCTGAGCCAGAGGGCGCCCTTGGATGTTTTTCCCATCTTCTTGCCCTCAGAATTTGTCAGCAGTGAGAAGGTCATTCCGTACACTTCCTTGCCTGTCTTCTTTCTGGTCAGGCCCACACCGCCGATGATATTGGACCACTGGTCATTGCCGCCGAACTCGATCTTGACATCGAAGTCCCGCGCCATCACCATGAAGTCATAGCTCTGCAGCAGCATGTAGTTCAGCTCGAAGAAGGTCAGTCCGCCTTCCCGCTCCATTCTCTGCTTGAAGCATTCTGCGCGGAGCATGTTGTTCACATTAAACTCCGATCCGATCTCGCGCACGAAATCGATATAGTTCAGCGGACGGATCCAGCGTGCATTGTTGACCGCCACTGCCTTGCCCGGAATCGGCTCCCGGTTCTGATGCCCCGGTTCATAAACCCCGTTGTTTCCGGTATATTCCCATCCTTCATCAAAATCCAGGAACTTGTCAAACAGTTTCTTGAACTGCTGACAGTTATGCTCAATCGTATCCACGTCCATAATCTTCCGCATGTCGGTCCGCCCGGAAGGATCTCCTACCATGCCGGTGCCGCCGCCGATGAGAACTACCGGCGTATGACCGAATTTCTGCATGTACATCATAATAATCACCTGCATGAAATGGCCTACATGAAGGCAGTCCGCCGTCGGATCGAAACCGATATAGAACTTCACTTTCTCATTCTGAAGCAGTTCCCGGACCTTCTCCTCATCCGTGCACTGCTCGATAAATCCTCTCTCTTTCAGAACATCATATACATTATCGTATTTGCTCACGTTATCCGGAATAAAATCAAAATTCATTCTTGTCTTTCCTCCAACAATCTATTTCGTTCCGTACAGACGGTCTCCTGCGTCACCCAGGCCAGGCAGGATGTATGCATTCTCATTGAGCTTTTCATCCTTGGCCGCAATATAGATATCCACATCCGGATGAGCTTTCTGCAGAGCTTCGATTCCTTCCGGCGCCGCGATCAGGCACATGAAGACGATATCTTTGCCGCCTCTCTGTTTGATGAAGTCGATCGCTGCCGCGGCACTGCCGCCGGTCGCCAGCATCGGATCCACAACGAAAATCTTTCTTTTTTCAATATCTTTCGGCAGCTTGCAGTAGTATTCCACCGGTTCATGGGTATCCGGATTACGGTACAGTCCCACATGACCCACCTTGGCATTCGGCACCAGCGCCAGCATGCCGTCCACGAATCCCAGTCCTGCCCGCAGAATCGGAACGATTGCGATATCTTCTCCCTTCAGCATATTCACCTTCGTTCTGCACATCGGCGTCTCGATCTCCACTTCCTCCAGAGGAAGCTGCCGTGTCGCCTCAAATCCCATCAGCATGGCCACTTCCTTCGCCAGCTCCCGGAATTCCTTCACGTTGGTTTCCTTTCTTCTCATCAGTGAAACTTTATGCTGAATTAACGGATGATCAAATACATATACTTTTCCCATTTCTGCCTCTCTTTCTATTTTACAAAATATACTCCTCCGGCTGACCCTTCGCCGGCGGGCGTTCTTCTTTCAGGCTCCTGCATCCTGACGCAAATCCGCTACATCTGGTCCAGAAGGCCGGTCCTTCTCTGATGCCGTCCGCCTTCAAACTCTGTATCTAGCCAGGTGTCCACAATTTCCATGGCAAGATCCATTTCCGTCGTTCTGCCGCCCAGCGCCAGGACATTGGCATTATTATGCTGTTTCGCCAGCCGTGCCATTTCCACAGACGTGCAGAGCCCGCAGCGAATTCCCTTCACTTTATTCGCAGCAATCGAAATTCCGATCCCGGTTCCGCAAACCACGACACCCAGATCAGCCTTTCCCGACATGACCGCTTCGCCGCACGCTTTTCCGTAGATCGGATAATCCACCGAATCCTCCGAATGCGTTCCCAGATCCAGAACCTCAATGCCTCTTTCCATCAGATGCTTTTTTACTTCTTCCTTCAGCGCGAAACCGCCATGATCACTCGCCACTGCTATCTTCATCGAAACTTCCTCCCTTGCCTTTTCTTTTTTATCCTTTTAGACCTCTATCACGTGATATCCTGCCGACTTGAACATCCGGTTCATCACCGCGAATCCTACACCGTCCTCCTTCAGCGCAGATGCAAAGATCACATCCACGCCGCTCTTGTCGAAAGCGCGCAGCTGTGCAAAAAAGTCGTGGGCGGCTTCTTCCGGATTATTATCATCATACAGAATTACGCCGACTTTTTCACCCTGCTCCGTCCGTTCCAGTTTCGCTTCTGCAATCGCCATGCGCACCTTTTCAGCTTCCCCTTCAAATATGATCATTTCTGCTTTTGGCGCATAGTGCTTATATTTCATTCCCGGGGCCTTCGGATGAAAGTTCTCTGCGGTTTCCGTCAGGCTGCCGTCCTGCCGGTTCAGATCCGGACGCATCAGCAATGTTGGATCCAGTTCCACTTTCTTCCCCAGCACCCGGCTGAAGTCTTCTTTCGTCAGCTTTCCCGGCCGCAAGATCATCGGCACATCCGACGTCATGTCGATAACGGTGGACTCGATTCCGATCTGGCAGGGCTCGCCCATTATCACCGCATCAATTCTTCCATTCAGGTCATCCAGCACATGCATTCCTGTCGTCGGACTTGGCCGTCCGGATGTATTGGCACTGGGGGCTGCAATCGGCACACCGGACTTCTCGATCAGCGCCAGTGCCGCCGGATGATTCGGCATCCGTACTGCCACTGTAGACAGCCCTCCTGTCGTAACTCTCGGAACGGCATCCCTGGCCGGTACCACCATCGTCATCGGCCCCGGCCAGAATGCATCCATCAGTTTCCGCATATCGTCGGTCACCGTCTCCGTCAGAACCATCAGATCGTTTTTCGAGGATATATGCACGATCATCGGATTGTCACTTGGACGGCCCTTCGCCTCATAGATCTTTGCCGCTGCTTCTCCGTCCAGTCCGTTTGCACCCAGACCGTAAACCGTCTCTGTCGGAAATGCCACCAGACCGCCTCTGCAGATAATCTGTGCAGCCGTTTCGATATCTTTTTCTTCGGTTCCCAGAATTATGGTTTCCCGTTTCTCCATCTCTATCTCATCTCTTCTTTCCGTGTTCTTCTTCCAGATTCCGTCATCCTGTCCTGCGGGTCGGAGAACGAATCAGAAGTTTTTCATCTTTTCCGCCTGATCGCTGGTGATCAGTCCGTCAATAATCTCGTCGATATCACCGTCCAGGAAGCTGTCCAGCTTATAGATTGTCATCCCGATTCTGTGATCGGTAATACGGCCCTGCGGGAAATTATAGGTCCGGATCCGCTCGCTCCGGTCGCCGGACCCTACCTGACTCTTTCTTTCTGCTGAAATTTCCGCATTCTGCTCCTGCAGTTTCATGTCATACAGTCGGGAACGCAGTACTTTGAATGCCTTATCCTTATTCTTGATCTGTGACTTTTCATCCTGACAGGTCACAACAAGTCCTGTCGGAATATGGGTCAGCCGAACCGCAGAATCTGTGGTGTTTACACACTGACCACCGTTTCCGGAAGAACGGTACACATCCACGCGCACATCGTTCGGATTGATTTCCACTTCCACGTCGTCCACTTCCGGCAGTACTGCCACAGTAGCTGCGGAAGTATGGATCCGGCCGGAAGATTCTGTAGCCGGAACCCGCTGCACCCGGTGGGTGCCGCTTTCATACTTCAGGCGAGAGTATGCGCCTTTTCCCTTGATCAGAACACTGGCTTCCTTGATGCCGCCGATTCCTGTATCGTTGACGTCCATCAGCTCCGCTTTCCAGCCGCGACGCTCCGCATACCGCAAATACATCCGCAGAAGGTCTCCGCCGAACAGTGCAGCCTCTTCTCCGCCGGTACCTGCGCGGATCTCCAGAATTACGTTTTTCTCATCATTCGGGTCCTTCGGCAGCATGAGGATCTTCAGTTCTTCCTCCATCTTCGGGAGTTGCTCTTCCAGATCGGACAGTTCCATCTTGGCTAGCTCCTTCAGCTCCTCATCGCCGGATTCCAGCATTTCTTTTGCCTCCGCGATGCCTTTCTTCGCCTTTTTATATTCTTTATACTTATTGACGATCGGTTCCATCTCACCCATTTCTTTGATGTATTTCTGCCAGACCGGCTGATTGCTGATGACATCCGGGTCAGATACCTTCATCGACATCTCTTCATATTTTTCCAAAATAAAATCCAGTTTATCGAACATCTCTTTCTCCTGTACACTTTTTTCACACATAGTGACCGGATTTCCGGCACACAAAAAACGGGGTATAACTCATAATATCCTAATATAGTATTGTATCATAAATTTTACTGCAGAAAAACACTTACTTTCAAATAATCCTGCATTTTTCCACCAGAAAAGGAAAACCCGGAAGAATTCTTCCGGGTCTGGTCTTCTGATTATCAGTCGAGATTGTATTTGTTCTTGAACTTTTCCACACGGCCGCCTCTGTTGATAAACTTCTGCTGACCGGTAAAGAACGGATGACATGCTGAACATACATCAAGTCTTAATTCTTCCTTCGTGGATCTGGTAATAAAGGTATTACCACATGCGCAAGTTACTTTACATTCCTTATAATCAGGATGGATTCCTTCCTTCATGTTTCTCCCTCTTTCCTGCTCAGGTGCCTGACCCTTGCATAATATACTGGTTTACTGTAAACAATGCTACAGCCTTTATACTATACCACAGCTTCTTTCTCAAAACAAGCTTTTTTTGCAAAATTTATCGCTCTGATGCTACTTTCTTCTCCGGCTTTCTCTTTGGCGAGAGAATTGCCACGACAATCCTGTCCCGGCCTGCCAGGTCCCGCAGTCCTGTCATATAACTGTACCGTTCATCAGAAGAAAGGAGTCTGGTCACTTCACTCATCTGATCGTGGCCGATCTCCATGATCAGAATCCCCTCTTTTTTCAGATACTCCGGCGCCTGCTCTGCAATGATCCGGTAAAAATCCAGTCCGTCTGCTCCGCCATCCAGCGCCGTCAGCGGCTCATGATCCCTTACTTCCGGCTGCAAGGTACGGATTACATCTGAACGGATATAGGGCGGATTAGAAATGATCATGTCGAACTTTTTCTTTCCCAGTTTCCCGTTGAAGGCTTCAAACATATCGCTTTTTATCATTTTTACAGACTTCGCACCCAGATCCGCAGCATTCTTTTCTGCGACGGCCAGTGCATCTGCGCTGATATCTGCACAGGTCACCTTGCAGCCCTGTGCCAGCCGGTCGATCGAAATGCCGATCGCTCCGCTGCCGCAGCATAAATCGAGAACACTCCAGTTTTTCCTTTTTTTGCAGTGAAGCGTCTCCCCTCGAAGCATATTCTTTCCGATAATATCCAGCGCATCTTCCACCAGCGTCTCTGTATCCTGTCTCGGAATCAGGACCTTGTCACTGACCTGAAAAGTCAGTCCCATGAAATCCTGTTCTCCGGTGATATGCTGCAGAGGCACACGGGATGCCCGCCGTGCAATCAGGTCAAAATATTCTTCGCACTGATTATCCTGCATTACATCCTGCCACCGCATCATCAGCCGGGCCCGATCGATATGCATCATATAGCAGTACAGTTCTTTCGCGTCGATGGCAGCATCCTCCACACCAGCATCTGCCAGCTGCGTTTCTCCTATTTTGATCAGTTCTTTTACCGGTAAACTCATTCTACTTCACGGTCCTCCTGCACCTCTGCCGACGATTCATTTTCTTCTTCCCGGACCGGATCTCCATTCAGATCGCAGACACCTTCAAAGTATGGCGTGTCTTCAGGTTTCAGCACCGCCTTCATGGCGGCAATGGCAACCTCCAGCTGCTTGTTATCCGGCTCTCTTGTGGTCAGTTTCTGCACATAAAGTCCCGGAAGGCTCAGCGCTTTTACAACAGGGTTGCTGCTTCTGCCTGCCCACTTCAGCAGCTCATAAGACAAGCCGGCGATCAGAGGCAGTACCAGAAGCCTGCATGCAACCCGGAGAACCACATTGGGCCATCCCATGAGTGCGTGAACCAGCACCGCAATAATCATGACGAACACCAGGAAACTGGTTCCGCACCGCGGATGAACCGTATAAAACTGCTGCGCATTTTCAGGGGTCAGTTCCAGATTGTTTTCGAAGCAGTGGATCGTTTTGTGCTCCGCACCGTGATACTGGAATACCGTTTTAATATCCGGCATCTGGGCAATCAGCACGATATACAGCATAAAAATCAGGATCCGGACGATTCCTTCCACCAGGTTCATCAGAAGGACGCTGTCTGTCAGATGCGACATCCAGCCTACCACAACCGTCGGAAGCAGCATAAACAGGCCGATACTCATGGCCAGCGCCAGAACGACCGACAGGATCATCAGAATCTTCCAGGCTTTTTCTTTTCCCAATTTTTCTTCGACCCAGACGTCAAATTTGTCTTTTTCATAGTCCTCCGGGTAGAATTCCTCCAGCTTATCTGCAGAATACATGAGGACCTTCGTTCCATATACCAGGGAATTTACAAAATTCACTACGCCGCGGATCAGCGGGATTCTTCCCCATCTGCTTCCTTTCGGATTGGGTTCGGTTTTCATGAAGATCCTTCCGTCAGGCATGCGGATCGCAATCGCGGTCCGCTGCGGTCCCCGCATCATGATTCCTTCCATGATCGCCTGGCCGCCGATCGATGTCGGACAGGCCCCTTTCAAAAATACTTTCTTTAAATCCATATTTCTCCCTTAATTCTATGCATTCATAAATACTTTTTTGATGATTTGTACGAAATTCTTATTATTCTTCGTATGCGCCAGATTATCGATAATGGTCTCTGTGACTTCCTGCGGACTGGTATTGGCCATCGCGCGGCGCATGAGCCATACTGCCTCCATTTCGTCCTGATCCAGAAGCAGATCTTCTCTGCGTGTGCCGGATTTATTCAGGCTGACTGCCGGGAAAATCCGCATTTCTGATAATTTTCGATCAAGATGCAGCTCCATATTACCTGTTCCTTTAAACTCCTCAAATATCACATCATCCATGCGGCTTCCAGTTTCTACTAGCGCTGTTGCGAGAATTGTGATCGATCCGCCTTCCTCCAGTTTTCTGGCTGCGCCGAAAAATTTCTTCGGTTTATGAAGCGCTCCCGGATCCAGACCGCCGGACAGCGTTCTGCCGGAAGAAGGCACAACCAGGTTATAGGCTCTGGCCAGGCGGGTAATGCTGTCCAGCAGAACCACTACATCCTTTCCATGCTCCGCCAGACGCTGGGCTCTGGCCAGCACCATTTCCGCCACCTTGACATGATGCTGCGGGAGTTCATCAAATGTGGAATACAGGACTTCTCCGCTCTTCAACGACCGTTTCATATCGGTTACTTCTTCCGGCCGTTCGTCCACCAGCAGCACGATCAGTTCCACTTCCGGATAATTCTGCTCAATCGCGGCGGCAACCTGCTTCAGAAGTACAGTCTTTCCAGCCTTCGGGGGTGCGACGATCAGGCCGCGCTGCCCTTTTCCGATCGGTGCCACAAGATCGATGATGCGGGTAGCCAGACCCTTGGTATCTGTTTCCAGACGCAGACGTTCGTATGGGAATACCGGTGTCAGGCTGTCAAAATCCGGCCTCCGGATGGCCTTTCCCGGTTCATCTCCGTTTACAGTAACCACATACAGCAGTGCACCGAATTTTTCTCCAGGATTCGGCAGCCTGGTGATTCCGCGGATCTTGTCTCCCGTCTTCAGATTGAAACGGCGGATCTGCGTCGGGGACACATAAATATCCTTATCGCTGGTAAGGAAGTTGGAAAAACGAAGGAATCCGAAGTTGTTCTCTTCCTGGATCTCCAGAATTCCCTCGACTTCCGGACGCTCACTGCGGCCTGCATGTCCCTGCCGCACCGCTTCCTCTGTGTCCGTCGGCACTTCCTGGCCTGTATCTTCTGCTGTCATGTTCTGCACCTGCTGCAGCACGCCGCTATCTGCTGCGGCTTCTCCCGGCTTCCGCTCCGTTTCCATCTTCTCCGTCTGCGGTTTCGCCTTCGGCGGACGGCCTCTTCGTTTCGGCTTCGGTGCAGGTTCCGCCTGCATCTCTTCCTGAATGTTTTCGTTCTCTTTCATGGGGGTTCCTTTCGCACAGCCTTTCAGAAGGGGCTGCATATTTTCAGATTTTTTGACGAAATATGAAATAGAATTCTCAGATTTGTTACAGTGTCTACTCAAAGATTATCATATACTTTGCATTCAAAAAAAACAAGTGATTTTTCTGTGATATCTTCCTGCTTCCATCTGTTTTCACGGATCATTCAGTGTAACTGGCTGATCACAGAAAGCAAAAGATGAAACCGTTCTTCTATGGACTCCACCCTCAGATATTCTTCTGCACTGTGATATTTGTCACTTTCCGGTCCGCATCCATCCATGACGGCTGTACCCATCTCGGCCAGAAGACTGCCGTCAGACGCACCGCCTACATGGAGAAACTGCGGATGCAACCCCATTTTATTTGCCTCTCCCTGCAGGAGATCGATCATTGCCTGTGTATTCTGGTTGGGATTCATCGGAGGCATCTGGGAACGTTTCTCCCAGGTGACCTGCACCCGGTCCACAGCAGGGCGGGCAGCCAGATCTTCCAGATAATTTTCAAAATCCTGCAACTGATCGCTGCTGGTATACCGCACATCAAATACTGCTTCGCAGTCTGCCGCCACAACATTGGAAGCGCTTCCTCCCCGGATCACACCGGCATTTACAGTCATTCCGCTCCTGAAGTCATTCAAGGCACAGAGTTTCTGGATCAGATCGGCCATTTCCAGAATCGCACTGGCCCCCTCCTGCGGTGCATTGCCGGCATGGGACGCGATCCCGCTGCAGCGGACTGCCACGTCTACTGCCCCTTTTCTCTGAGATACAAAATGTCCTCCGATTCTTCCCGGCTCAAATACAAAGCCGTACCGGCACTGTGATGCAGTTTTCTGCATTACCGGCGCAGATTCTTCTGAACCGATCTCCTCATCACTGTTATAGCAAACGCAGATCCGAAGATCAGGCCGTGCCTCCCGCAGCGCTCGCGTAAGATAAAATGCAAGAAGATCTCCCGCTTTCATATCGCCTGCACCCGGTCCATATGCCCGTTTCCCATCTTCACTGACTGAAAACGGACGCAATGCGGCAGTGCCTCGCTCAAACACCGTATCAATATGTCCCAGAAACAGAACATCTGCTTCCTCCTGCTCCGGATGCGTCCGCACTTCGATATACGGCCTGCCGGATGGCTTCAGGGCGGTACGGACCGGAACCAGACCGATTTCCTGATAGCAGCTGCACAGATAGTCCGCGGCACGGTTCAGACCTTCTATATCGGACGAACCGCTGTCCATATTCACCAGGCGTTCCAGATGTTTCATAAATTCTTCCAGATAAAATTCTGCCACTGTCTCTTCCTCCATTTGGGATTGCGGTTCCAAGAAAAAAGGTCCTCCTTCAGAAGAGGACCTTTTGCTTTCAGCATTTTTTTATTTTTACGGATTTTAACGATCCCTATTTTCTGTAATCGTAGAAACCGATACCGGTCTTTCTTCCCAGTCTGCCGGCTCTTACCATCTTCTTCAGTACCGGATTTGCTCTGTACTTCGGATCGCCTGTTTCTCTGTACAGCGTATTCATAATCGCCAGTACAACGTCCAGGCCGATCAGATCGCCTAATTCCAGCGGTCCCATCGGATGGTTTGCGCCCAGTTTCATTGCGGTATCAATTCCCTTGATGTCAGCAATTCCTTCATTCAGGATGCTGATTGCTTCGTTGATCATAGGGATCAGGATTCTGTTTACAACGAATCCCGGAGCTTCTTCCACTTCAACCGGTGTCTTTCCCAGTTTTTCACTCAGCTCGATGATTGTATTCTTGGTTTCTTCCGAAGTTGCCATTCCTTTGATGAGCTCCACCAGTTTCATGGCGCCAACTGGATTAAAGAAATGCATGCCGATGACCTTATCCGGTCTTCCGGTTGCGGATGCAATTTCAGTAATGGATAAGGAAGACGTGTTCGTTGCAATAATTGTCTCAGGCTTGCAGAGCTTATCCAGTTCTGCAAACAGCGCTTTTTTCGCGTCCATATCTTCTGCTGCTGCTTCGATGACCAGGTCTGCATCTGCTATAATGCTGATGTCTGTGGAACCATGGATTCTGCCAAGGATTGCTTCCTTCTCTTCTGCAGCCATCTTTCCCTTGGAGATCAGCTTATCCAGACTCTTATTGATCGTTGCCATACCTTTTTCGATTGAAGATTCTCTTCTCGCTCTCATGACAACTTCATAACCGTTCTGTGCCAGAAGCTGAATGATTCCGGCGCCCATGGTACCTGTTCCTAATACACCAATTTTCTTCATGCTTAATGCCTCCTTAAACTTTGTCGCAATCCACGTGCAGTGGTTGCTGGACTCTCTGTCTTCGGTCCTGGTGAAGAAGTTAATTTCTGCTGTCTCATACACCTGCCGCCGCTCTGCGCGGCTGAAACCGGTCCGCCCTGATGACGCACCCTATGTTTCGTTAAAAAATTAACTTTTCTTCCTATGTACACATTATAACATACTTTTTCAAAAATGGAACCCCATTTTGCATTTATTTTTCAAAATATTCTCCCCCATGGCCGCCAGCAATTTCCGTTTTCTTTATTTTTTTACTTTTTGTAACAAAATGTGACAGATCTTTCTCCCACAATTTTCGTTCATAATTTATCATATGTATTGAAAGTGTTATTGCATAAATGGCAGACTGCCACATACAGAAAGGAGAAACAATGAAAAAATACTTATTCGCCGCAGTACTGATTCTCGTTCTGCTGCTGGCCTCTTCCGCCTTTGCCTGCGCCGAAGACGGAATCCAGCCAAGGGACACCAATGCCGTCACCTTTGCTGTCAGCCGGATCAGCCGGACAAAAGCCGACGTAACTGTGGATGTAACCTTTTCCACTGTCGTTGACCGGTACAGCGTCGTCATCTATCTGCAGAAAAAGGTGAATGGCCAGTGGGTCAATGACTCGACCAATGAAGAATACGTCTTTTACAACAACGGATTTAAAGAAGACGATTTTCTTTTTGGAAATACCTATACGCATCTTTCTGAGGGCGTGACCTACCGCATCAAGTGCGTCAGCAAGGACTATATCGGCGACTCCACCTATATTTTTACTTCATATTCAAACCAGTTCTGACAGAGGCGACCATCGCCTCTGTTTCTTTTCTCATATTCTCTGGTGTGCGGATGCTCACTTCTTTTCCATCGTAAAAGAATGTGCAGTACAGGTATCCGTCCTGACACTTGAAATATGCTTCGTTCTGTCCAATCTGCTTCACCTCATCGACCTGGTTCAGAATGCTGACTTTCTGGCTCTGGATGTCCGTTTTCTCCTGGATGACGATTTCTGTCCCATCCTCTGCAAGCAGAGTTGTTTTCATTTTCTCCAGCGTGCGGCTTTTCTGCACTTCTAATTTTTCCAGCTCATAACCTTCCGGAATCTCTCCAAACCAGATCAGCTTCCTTCGATAGTCCTCCGGAATCTCTTCTGCAGATTGAAAGACTGCTGTCCAGATCTCCATATTTCCGTTTCCGTCGCCGCCGATGACATAGCTTCCCCTTTCCGTTTCTTTCTTTTCATCTGAAATCCATCCTGCCTGTGACTCTTCCGGTTCCAGCAGGCCGCCCAGATACAGGCCCCATGCCAGAAAAAGCGCACACAGACATACAGTCACTTTGCACAGAACTTTTTTACGTCGCATTTTGCGGGCATCTGTTCTGTTACAGTACGCCGCTGCTTTATCCCTGCAGCGCGCAAACGCGATATCTTCCGCCTGCTCCTGTTCTTCCCGCTGTTCTGGACTGCTCTGGTGTTTTGCGGAATCTGAAACGGCATGAAAAGCGCTGCTGATCCGCTGATCTACCAATTTACGATACTCCTCTTCCATCAGCGTTTTCCTCCCTTTTTTTCCGCTTCTTCCAGGATCATTTTCTTCAGTTTTTCCCGGCTCCGCCGTGCTATGCTGCGCACAGTGGACGGCTTTATGTGGAGTGCCTGTGCAATCTCTTCAAACGTTTCTTTATCCTGATAATGCAGCTGCAGTATGGTGCTTGACGGATATCCCAGCCGCTGCACCAGCTGATAGATTTCTGAATCTTCAAAATCTTCCATTTCCTCATAAACCAGTTTTTCTGAAATGAGCGGCGGAAGTGTTTCTTCCTCTGCCATCGGCTCATGGAATGAGATTAGATGCTCCCTGTCCCTTTTTTTCCGTTTGAAAAACCGGCCGGTTTCATGACGCAGAACCGTTTTCACCCAAGCAAGAAATTTCTGCGGATCCTGCAGGGTCTCATACCTGCGCCAGATCACGATCATGACTTCCTGCAGGATTTCTTCTTTTTCATGCTCATCCAGACCGAACATTGCCAGATATTCCTGCCCTGCATTCCAGACTTCTTTCAGAAGGCGAGACTGCTCCTCTTCCGGCAGCAGAGAAAATTTCACGTTTCTATTTCATCCTGGTATCATCCTCATAAATGCGGACGATCTGGCTCACGCTTTTCAGCTGTTCTTTGCTGCACTTTTCCAGGGTTGAATGGATCTCCTCCCGAAACCGCTGTGTTTCCTCATCTTCTTCAGGGTAGACTTTTCCCGCGAGAAAATAGTCTGCAGAAATGTGCAGTGCCCGACTCATCTTATAGAGTGTCTGTATCGACATTCCCTTGTGACCATACTCAATATCTGCAATAAACTGACTAGACACATCTACAAGATTCGCCAGCTCATCCCGGCTCAGTCCGAGAAATTCCCTTCGGAGCCGGACTCGACGTCCCATCTCCATGATATCCAGTTCCTTTGTCTGATACTCAACCATACCTCAAATACTCCCTTCTGCTGTCGCTGTTCTGCTCTGGATTTTTCTTACTAAAGCATACCGGCAAAAGGTTTTTCATGACATAATCTGCAGGATTATTTTATACGCTGTAAGACTAAAAAATGACAGATTTTGAGAAAAATCGAGAAAATCTGCAACAATCTCTTTTCGGAATATCCTCTTACATCCGGAGGAAGAAAATCAAAAGGAGGAACACATGAAGTTTGAAACTCAGGAGAGACTGGCCGCCAACCTGAAGCGGCTTCGGACCAGCAAAGGAATCAGCCAGGCACAGCTGGCTGAAAAGCTGGAAATCGATCGGTCTCTATATGCTCTATATGAAAGCGGGCGACGCATCCCGGATCCGGAACTGCTGTACGAAATCGCCCGGCTGTTCGGAATTCGCATGGAAATTCTTCTGGATGCCGATCCGGAGAATGTGGCAGCGGAGGCTTCCTGCTCGAAAGTGTGTGACAACAGCGATTTGCATATTTTGTCAATTTACCGTCATCTTTCGCCCTTTTCCAAGGGGATCCTGATGGAAAAAGCTGAAACCCTGGAAACGTGGGACAAGCTGCGGAAAGATCAGCAGAATGCATTTTGCCAGACCAGCAAAAAATAAAAGAAAAAGACGACAGATGAAATCTGCGGATAACACCTGCCGTCTTTTTCGTTTCTGTTCAGATCGAAACAGATTTGCACATCTGGTCCAGTTTATCCTCCAGCTCCGCGGCAAAAGCCTCATCGCAGAGAAGGATCAGTTTATCTCCAGACTCCAGTACGGTTGAGCCATTTGGTACGAATTCTTTTTCATCCCGCAGGATTGAGACCACCAGGCATCCCGCCGGAAGGCTGATTTCGGCCAGACTGCGCCCTGCCACCTGTGATCCCAGATACACCTCGCTTTCGATCAGCACCTTGTTGCTGCGTTTTGGCTTCTTGCTGATGCCTCCTTCCAGCATACGGTTCAGAAGCTGGTCATATACGGGCTGACCCTTCATCAGCTCCGCGGTCAGATAAGCCATTAGAGAAACAAGGGACAGTCCCAGCAGATTGTTCAGAGATCCGGTCATCTCACTGATCAGTATGATCCCAGTAATCGGTGCCCGGACAATTGCAGAAAAATATCCTGCCATACCGAGAATCACAAAATTGCTGATGTAGCTTTCCTCAAATCCAAGCAGCGGACTCAGCACTTCCGTAAACAGTCCGCCGGAAATGGACCCGAGCACCAGAAGAGGAAGAAAGATACCGCCCGGAGCACCTGTTCCGAAACTGAAACCGGAAAAAAGGAATTTCACCACCAGTATTGCAGCAAGCACTTTCAGGGAAAAGAGTCCGGATGCGGCCTCTCCTACCAGGTGATGCCCGCTTCCCAGCATTTCCGGCCAGAGAAACGCCAGTGCGACAACCATGACAAGCGGCACAGCAGCCTTCATCCAAATCGGCTTCAGTTTGCCGTAAAAATCCTGCATGAAAGAAATCGTCCGGTTATAAAACACGCCAAAC
This sequence comes from Bacillota bacterium, assembly GCA_022770665.1. Classification (GTDB taxonomy): domain Bacteria; phylum Bacillota; class Clostridia; order Peptostreptococcales; family Anaerovoracaceae; genus RGIG7179. The sequence continues at coordinate 21,673 of JALEHL010000038.1, read as the reverse complement.
GCTCCCAGAAGGATACCCAGCAAAGCTACCATCCAGTACCGTGATAACGGAATCTGCAGGATCTCCTCGAAATGAAAGACTGGTGACAGGCCGAAAATGGAGGAGACAATACAATCTGCACAGACCGCTGCTGCCATAGTGGAAAGCAGCACTTCTTTCGAGAAGTTTTTGTGCATTTCTTCCAGCACAAAGACTACGCCGGCCAGCGGAGCACTGAACGCAGCCGCCAGACCAGCTCCTGCGCCGCAGCTCATCAGCAGTTTTTCTTCCGTCCGCAGCCGATTGGTCAGACGGGAAAAACCTTTTCCGACCATCGCGCCCAGCTGGATGCTGGGGCCTTCTCTTCCAAGGGAAAGTCCTCCCCCGATTGCCGCTACACCACCCAGAAATTTAGCCAGAATCACCTGCAGCCAGTTCGCATTGATGTGTCCCCGCAATTCCCCTTTGACCTGAGGAATTCCGCTGCCCGAGCAGAGCGGTTCCCGTTTCAGGCAGAAAACCACCACCGCAGTGCAGAACAGCAGGATCAGAATGCCGCAGACCGTAAGCAGAACGCTGTGCGCTGCGGCTGCGATATACAGATTCCGGATTTCCTCCGCTTTCTGCAGTGCGAAGCGGAACATTCCTACTACGATACCGACAAGCACGCCTACTGCGGCTCCTTGCAGCAGCAGCTGATATTTAAACTGCTCCTTTCGCTGTATCGTTTCTTTTGTGACGCTGTCTCTCCTGCGTCGGCTGGTTTTTTTGCTCATATCTTGCTCCGTCTCTTTCCGCCGTTTTTACGGCATGTCACATACCTTATTCTATGTCTACGAGTGTATCATGAAAAATACAGGTTGGTCGTCACATACTCCGGATCGCAGGTCACATCAATTCCCAGGCTTCGCAGAGTCTGTTCGTCCCGATCGCTGAGAATCGCCGTGCAGTGCGCCCTGCATCCTCGCAGTTCCTGGAGCATTTTCACCGCTTTGTCCGCACAGGAATTGGTTTCGGCAGAAATGCACAGGGCGGTCAGAACTTCCTCCAGATTCAGACTGGTCCGGTCATGATGCAGCACTTCATCCTTCAGCTGCTGGATACTGCTGAAAACATTCGGCGCGATCAGATACAGATCATCCGGAATGCCTCCAAGCTTTTTAACCGCATTGAGTACCGCTGCGCCGGCAGCCGCCATGCGATGGGAGCTTCTTCCGGTCACAATCGATCCATCTGGCATTTCAATCGCCATGGCTACCATGTTCATATACTTTTTATTCTGACTCCGCTTCTTCTCCGCATATTCCCGCGCCGGAAGCACAACCGTCCGGTCCTCCTCCGATGCATTGACCTCCTTCATCAGGAGTTCGGACCGTTCCAGAGTGGCCTCCGTAATTTTTCCCTTTTTATAGTCACATTTGGCAATCATAAACCGGCGTATGATCTCCTGTACCGCGGCATCCCGTACAGCCTGATCATCATATATTCCGAAGCCTACTCGGTTCACTCCCATATCTGTCGGCGATTTATATTCCGCTTCTTCTCCGGTAATTTTCTCGATGATCCGCTTCACCACCGGAAACACCTCCAGGTCCCGGTTGTAATTGACTGCCATCTCGCCGTAGGCTTCCAGATGGAAAGAGTCGATCATATTCACATCCCTAAGATCGGCCGTTGCCGCCTCGTAGGCGATATTCACCGGATGCTTCAGCGGAAGGTTCCAGATCGGGAAGGTTTCAAACTTGGCATACCGTACTTTCCTTCCCTGCCGATATTCATGGTAAAGCTGCGACAGACAGGTGGCAAGCTTGCCGGAACCACCGCCCGGTCCGGTAACAACCACCAGCGGTTTTGTCACTTCAATATACGGATTGGCGCCGTACCCCGCTTCACTGACAATCGTATCGACATCCGTCGGATAGCCTTTCGTGAAATAATGCTTGTAGGTTCTGATGTCTCTTCGCTCCAGCTTGTTGATGAACATGTTCACAGCAGGGGCATCTTCATAACGTGTCACAACAACACTGTTGATCTTCAGGTCATGCTTCCTGAAGATATCAATGAGCCGCAGGACTTCTAGATCATAAGTGATGCCGAAATCCTGCCGCGTTTTGCTGTTGATGATATCTCCGGAATAAATACAGATGATGATCTCCGCCTGATCTTTCATTTTCTCCAGCAGTTTGATTTTCGCATTTTCATCGAATCCCGGCAGAACGCGCATCGCATGTTTATCATGAACCAGTTTGCCGCCAAATTCCAGATAAAGTCTCTGGCTTCCTGCCTGATTGATTCGCTCTCTGATGTATTTCGTCTGCTCTTCAATATATTTTTCCGGATCAAAACCTTGCTTCACCATAGTATCTTTTTCTCCTGTTCCTTCCTTTTCCTCGTTTTCTATCTTCTTTCTTCCTACATTACACGAATCTCGATCCGGTTCTTCCCCTCTGCCATTCCTTCCAGACTCACATCATAACAGATTGCGATATCTCCGCTGAGTGTCTCCATATCGAAATGATTATCTACAGAGCGTGTCAGCACCTCGATATCCATCGGGCCGTACGGTGTGTCATAGGTGCTGGAAAATCTCCGGTTTTTTTCAAAATACAGCTCGCTGCCGCCGCCACCTTCTCCGATTCGTTTCATTCGCAGCGTATCTCCGGAAAGTTTCAGCGTCGTTTTGCATCCCTCCATACCAGATACTTCACTTTCATCGTAGATCATATAGACCGCATCGTTTCTCTGATAGAGTTTCCCGTCGGTAATAAACTCCATCTGATCTTCTTCATGGTTTTCATAGACCTGTTTCCCTGTTATTTTTATCGTAATATCTCTCATATCCTGTTTCTATTATCCTTTCAAGCAGTTTATCATAAGAAAGTCCGGCTTCTTTCCAAAGCAGCGGAAACATGCTGTATTTGGTGCATCCCGGAATCGTGTTGATCTCATTCAGGTAAATCTTCCCCGTTTTTTTCTCGATGAAAAAATCGACTCTGGCGTATCCGTCCCCGTCGATCGCACGATAAGCCGCAAGTGCCATCTGCTGCACCTGGCGATACGTTTCCTCCGGCAGATCAGCTGGAATCGACATGGCAGACACCCCGTCTGTATATTTTGCAGTATAATCATAGAATTCTCCCCCGGACAGAATCTCGCCAACCGCTGCAACTTCCGGGTGTTCCCCTCCGATCACCGCAGTTTCCACTTCCCTGCAGGAAATTCCCTCTTCCACAATGATCCTCCGGTCGTAACGGGCCGCCAGCTGCAGAGCGTTTTCCAGAGAACGCCGGTCAGATGCCTTGCTGATCCCCACGCTGGATCCCATATTGGCCGGTTTCACGAAGCAGGGATATCCAAGTTCTGTTTCTATCTTCTGCACAGCGCGATCCATTGCCGTGAGGATCTGCGGCCGATTCACCGGGAGATAGCGGCAGATGGGAAGGCCATGCTGCAGAAACACATCCTTTGCCAGTATTTTATCCATCGCTACCGCCGAGGCCAGCACACCGCAGCCGCCATAAGGAATATCCGCCATTTCCAGGAGTCCCTGCAGCTTTCCGTCTTCACAGTACGGTCCATGAACCACAGGCAGAGCAAAATCCATAATCTCTGCGAGCTGGCTCAGCTCCAGAGGGACCGCAGTCTGTTCCCAGCTTCCATCCTCAATCGCCTCTGCAGTACCTTCATAGAAAAGCCATTTTCCTTTTTTGGTAATTCCTATATAAACCAGGTCGTACTTTTCCCGGTTCATTGCGCGGATCACAGAGGCCGCCGACAGCAGAGAAACTTCATGTTCTCCAGAGCGGCCTCCAAAAATAATTCCGATTCGTTTCTTTTTGTTCTGCGTTTTACTGCTTTCCTCCATAAATAGAATACCTCCTTCTGTCTACTTTCTTCTCCTTTTTATGCTCTGACTATGCTGTCCAGAATCTGCTCCAGATGGGCTTTATCAAAATGGTATTTTTTTCGGCAGAACTGGCATACCAGTTCCGCCTGTCCGTCTTCTTCAATGATTTCCTTCAGGTCACGGGAACCGATTGCAGCAAGCACCTGCTCCAGCCGTTCTTCGGAACAGTCACAGAACCACTGCAGTTCCCTGGTCTCGAGTTTTCTGATCTGATACTGCTCGGGCAGCTGCCGGAAAGCATGTTCCAGCAGTTCCGTCACCAATCCCTCTTCACTGCGTACGGATCCTTCCGCCAGGACATCTTCGATCAGACTCGTCACTGGTTTCATCCCGCTGATCAGTTTTTCCAGCGCATCCACTGCACCTTCTTCCGCATCCGGCAGCATCTGCAGAATCATTCCCCCGGCGCAGCGCACAGAATAGTCGGTATCTACCTTTACACCTAGAGAAATCGCTGTATTCTGCTGCTCCGATATATAATAGTATGCCGTCAGATCTTCCGCAATTTCTCCAGAAACCAGTGCGATTTTCCCAATATAAGGTTCCCGCAGACCCAGATCTTTTATCACTGTCAGCTCACCCTGTCCCAGAGATCCGCCCACATCCAGCTTGCCATCTGCCCGCAGCGGCAGATCGACATCCGGATTCGCGATGTATCCTTTCACATGTCCTGCTCCGTCTGCTGTGGCCAGAATCTGGCGGGCAGGTCCGTCCCCCTGAAACAGAACGGTCAGTTTATCCGTTTCTTCTTTCAGAAGCAGTCCCATGAGTCCTGTCCCTGTGAGAACTCTCCCCAGCCCCGCCGTTGCCAGCGGTGTCGTATCGTGTATTTTTCTCGCTGTTTCCACCAGATCCGTGGATATCGTCATATAAACCCGAAAGGATCCGCTTTTATCGATCGCAGTCACTACTTTACTCATTCTGCATCTTCTCCCCTTTTTTTATATTGAGCCATTCCATCAGCTCTTTCAGTATCCCGTCTGCTGCAGCAGAGGCTTTTTCCTGGCTTTCTCCCACAGCAAATACATATGCTTTCAGTTTCAGTTCCGTACCAGAAGGCCGGATTACAAACCGATGCGTTCCGGCTTGTGCCTGAAACACCCGCTCCGCTTCATAGGTCCGGTCTGTCACAGGAAGGAATCCTCCGACCTGCGTAAGGCCTCCTGCAAACAGATCCTGCATCATCGATTCCATCACCTGACGGTCCTTCTCACGCTGAAAATGTACCGCTCCAGTTCTCGTTTCCATATATCCGTAGATCTCGTGGAGCTGCTGCAGTTTTCCGAGCAGGCTTTTTCCTTCCTGCATACAGGATGCCGCGGTCAGACAGATCAGCTGACAGGCCATCACGCCGTCTTTATCTCTTGTATATGTTCCATACAGGTATCCATGACTTTCCTCGAAACCAAACAGAAAGTCCTCTTCTCTTCCCTCCTGGTGAAGCCGTTCCATCACTCCCGCGATATTCTTAAATCCCGTCAGTGTATTTACCACCTGCACGCCCCGGGCTGCTGCCATGCGGTCTACCAGCGGGCTGGAAACCAGCGACTTACACACGACCTTCTGCTGCAGGGATCCGGATTCTTCCGCGACATCACAGAGATAATTGAAAATCAGCTCGCCGGCCTGATTGCCGCTGAGCAGAACATACTGACTTCCGTCCCGCACCATGACTCCCATCCGGTCACTGTCAGGATCCGTAGCAAGCAGCAGATCCGCGGGTTTCTCACCGCGAAGGATCCGCTCCTGCGCCAGTTTTTCTGCTTCCGCAAATGCTTTCCGGTATTCCGGGTTCGGAGAGGGGCAGGTCGAAAACTGTCCATCCGTTCCGGTCTGGCAGGCGACCACCTCCAGATCCTGAATGCCCAGGCGCCGCAGGATCGCCGTTACATGGGAAAGGCCCGTTCCGTTAAGAGGTGTATAGATCACAGAAAGCGCTGACATCATCTGCCGGCAAGCCTTTTCTGTTTTCTTTCTCCATACCGCCCGCTCCGATATGCTGCTGCGGTAAGCTTCAATGAGCGCCTGCGGAACGATCTGAATGCTGCTCCGCTTTTTCTGGTCATCTTCTGCTGGTTCGAAATAGTCCCTGCTTTCAATATATTTTTCTATTTCTCTTGCTTTTTCATCATCGATCTGATTTCCGAAATGGTCATATACCTTATATCCGTTATATTCTCTCGGATTATGGCTTGCAGTGATCATAATGCCGCCGGCAAGACCCAGAGCGCGCACTGCAAAAGAAAGCAGCGGAACCGGCTGCGGCGACGGCATCATCCATGCGTCTACTCCACGCTCCGCCAGGGTCCGGGCCGCTGTCTGTGCGAACTCTTCCGAATGCATTCTGGTATCATAGCTGATCACCATAGCGGGTTGTTCATATTTCTGCAGAACATAATCCGCGATGCCAAGGGTTGCCCTTCGCACGACCGGGCTGTTCATGCGGCTGGTTCCTGCCCCCATGCGGCCCCGCATTCCGGATGTGCCGAAAGAAAGGCCGGTGGCGAACCGGTCGCTGATTTCTTCCGGATTGTCTTTTATCTCCAGCATCTGGCTCCGAAGTTCTTCCGAAAGATCCTGTCTGCTCCAGATGGTATATTCTCTTTCCTCTTTCTCCATACTATCTATATTCTCCCGGATGTTTCCTGCCGACACAATGTGATTCTGAATACATCATATCATTTTATCATATTTCACATTTTTTTTACACCAAAATTACACAAAAGATGTATATAATTTAAGCAACTTCAGAAGGAGGTACGTAATATGGACGATTGGGATAAATTCGGAAATAACGAAAGCAATGAAAAAAGTACAAATACCAACGGATTTGTTATGGCAGATCCCAAACCTCATGCAGAAAGCAATACCGGAAATGATGCTGCGGGAAATACCCGGCATAATGTATCGTCCGGCGAAAAGAAAAAAAACGCGCCGCAATATGTAACGCGGAAGGCGTTTGTGATTACGCTGATTCTGGCCATGGTTTTTTCTGCGGCAATTGGTGCAGGCGCATACGCGCTGGCTATGAGTGTCTTCGGCGGTACGACCATTGATAAATCGATTACAACGACCAACTATAATCTGGCGGAAAGTTCCGGAAGCACGCTCTCCATTCAGGAGATTGTCGCAAAGAACGAGAACTCGGTCGTAGCCATCGTTACAGAATCTGTTTCCACCGATTCCTGGCTTGGACAGTATGTGACCAAGGGTGCGGGCAGCGGCGTTATCATTTCAGAGGATGGATATATCGTTACAAACAACCACGTGATCGATGGTGCCAGCACCATCACGGTTACGCTTCATGACGGTACGGAAGCAGAGGCTTCTCTGGTTGCAACGGATGAGCAGACCGATGTGGCTGTTATTAAGATTGATAAAAGCGGATTGACTCCGGTTGAATTCGGTGACAGTTCCAAACTGAATGTCGGTGATCTGACGGTTGCAATCGGAAATCCTCTGGGAACGCTGGCAGGCAGTGCGACAGAAGGGATCGTCAGCGGACTGGAACGTGAGATCACGCTGGACGGCAAGACCATGACGCTGATTCAGACCAGCGCCTCCATCAGCCCGGGCAATTCCGGCGGCGGACTGTTTGACCAGTATGGAAACCTGATCGGAATCGTTGTAGCCAAGTCTGCAAGTTCTGAGGCAGAAGGTCTTGGATTTGCCATTCCGTCGGATCTGGTGAAATCGGTTTCCGATTCTCTCATAAAGAACGGCTATGTGGAAGGCCGCCCGGCCGCAGGGATTACCATTACTGATCTCACAAACGCATCGGATGCCATGAAATACGGAGTGCAGATCACTGGCGTCTACATCGTGGATGTTACGGGAAAAAACGCCCAGAAAGCCGGTCTGCAGAAGGGCGATATGATCTACTATCTGGACGATACCAAGATCACCAGCGGCTCACAGCTGATCAACCTGATCCAGAAACATCAGATTGGTGATAAAGTCACATTTACCGTGGTTCGCGACAACAAACTGGTAGAGATTAAATTGGTGCTGGAGGACTCCCAGGATGTGCCGAAGAGCACAGCAGAGCAATCCAGCTCCCCGTCACAGAATCAGGTGCAGTAACTTTGCAGTTTTCAAAGCTAATAACTTAACTTTTTCATTTCCATAAACTTTACAAGCAGAACCCCCTGCCCGGCACAGCCTGGCAGGGGGTTCTGCTTATCCTACATCCTTTTGGGACGAACGCAGAAGCTCCAGTATCCTGGATCGGAGAACGATCTTATCGCCATAGATTTTCTCTAATCTTGCCACTTCTTTTTCATTTACGCCATCGATCAGGCACAGAGGTGGAAAAATCACACACCACCAGTTCTGCCCTTTTCCTTCCCCGATGGTGAGATGCAGTGCTTCATAATTTCCTGCCGGGAAATAGATTCCATCATATTCTTTTTCTGGTATCCAGCAGGTCCCCAGTGCTGCCTTCACCTCATAGGAATAACCTTCCTCTCTGACGGCTTCCTCTGCCCATTCTTCCATTTCCTGCAGATGCGAAGCAACCCACTTCTGCGTAATTTCCTGTCGCTGCTGTTCCAGTGTTTTTCCGTTCTGCAGCAGGCCCATCTCCTGCTCCATTGCTTCTGCCAGGTCCTCCTGGATCTGCTGAAGCACTTGGTCCCGCACATGCAGTTTCAGTTTCTGATCTTCTTCACTGTCACTGTTGGCTACCACATGAAACCGCAGGATTCCCGCATCCTCTATTCTCATTTTTCCCTTTTCTGCAGTTCTGCTGCCTTCTATGTAACTGCCCATAGCAGACATTGTCAGAAGAAGCATCGCAACCAGCAGACTCATCTCCAGATTCAGATTTCCGAATCTGAGATGCTTTCTCACTTTTCGGAATATTTCCTTCATTCCATACCTCCTGTCAGGTTATGTGTCGTGATCCTGACGAAAAAAGTATGGACAGATTCTTGCAGAATATACCTGTTTCTGTAAAATCTAACGCAGGATCAGCAGTTTCTGTCCTGGATGAAGACGTTCATCTCCAATCTGATTCACCTGACAGATCAGATCAACCGTAGACTGGAATTTCCGTGCGACAGACCACAGTGTATCCCCGGGCCGGACGATATAAACAGCCATGGATCTTCTGTCCCTCCCAGTTCTGGTCTCCTCAAATGCCGGGTTCTTCAGCAGCTGGAAAGGCGCCTGCCGCATCACTTCACTGCAGACCAGCACTACACTGTTAAACTCCGCCTGTTTTCCGCTGATTTTCTCTGCCCACAGATCTTTCAGATACACCCGGCTGCTGATCTTCTCTTCCCCATTCATCTGCGGCACAGCCGTTACACAGCGAAACGGGATTTCCTGCTGCAATGAGAAAAAGCCGTATCCCGCTTCGTCAGCATCTTCCGCTCTACTTTTACAGATCAGCTTACCAAGTACAATTCCTTCTGTAATGATTTTGCCTGTTTCCGGTCTGCTTTCACTGCGGATTACTTCCCCAGACACAAAAATTACCTGTTCAACCTCTTCTCTCGTCGATTCCAGCGGAATTACTTCCCGTATCGTTGCTTCTCCCGCAGCAACTCCCACCAGCGTTCGGCAGGATGTTTCTTCGAAATCACAGACAAACTGTTTTTCACGATGATATGCATCTGTAATCACCTCTTTTTCCACGTTTCGGTATAACGTGATCCAGGTTATAATATCGCCTTCCAGCCGAAACACATCCCGGCCTTCTTCATTTTTCACTAGCCGTACTTTCAGATCACTTCCATCGAAGCACACATTGCTTCCGCTCCATGTTCCGGCTTGCGTCAGCGGAATAAACTGCGTGAATTCGACCCGGTCCTGCATCTGGCACAGATACAGCGGTTCCCCTTCTGCAGACTCTGCCTCTCCAGTCCCTGCCTTTCCATCTGCATTTTCTCCTGCTGAGGATCCAGGAGAAGAATATAGCAGGCTGATATAAATAAAACCGTTCACAACGACCTTTTCCGCAGATGCCTGTTTGTAATTCTCAACCACCGACAGGTTCTGCATCAGGATTGTCTGCGGCATTTCCCCTTCCTTTATTTCCAGATCTTCCTGTATTGAAAGGATATCTTTTTTCCGGAGCGCCACACTGGTAATTTCCACAGTATCCCGCAGCGTTTCCAGGGACTCAGTCGCCAGTCCCTCAAAGAGATCGATCCTGCTGTCGTCATATTCCCAGGCGCGGATACACATCGTAATCTTAACGCGGAATTTCCGTTCATTGATCACCATGTACTCTATTTTTTCAATTTCCGCCTCCAGCAGCATCGAAGCGCCGGGCGCCAGGCTGATATGCCACGGCTCCCGAAATGACATCCTGCTGGTGATAGAAAGTACAGGGCCATGGACCCCGTTTTTTTCCGGAAGATACAGTGTCTGCAGCTGCACATCGCCTGTGATACTGACTGCATCATCCTTTCCCGCCATTGCAGTCACTTCTCGTTCCGCCAGATGCACCTGCCCTGTCATCATCAGTATCTTCTTCAGATCCGGACGGGTATCCGGCACCAGGATGTCTTCTTCGATCATAAATGTTGTTTTCGGCTTTTCCGTTATATTGGTCACCTGCACCGGCGCATAAATGGCTCCCTGTGTAATGGGCGTCAGCACCCGCTCCTCCGGTTCCCTGGCAGGAACCAGTGCAAAATCAGGAATTTCCTTTTCGTAGGTCATACTGTTTCCCCTTTCCTTCTGCCCGGCAGCCTGCGTGCCGGCATAACACACTTTATCTTCTCCATCAGTCTATTCACAGTGAAACAGGAAAATGCAAAAAAACTGTGCCGGGAAAATATTCGGCACAGTTTCTGTCTGCATATGTTCTCTTTCATTATTCGGCTGACAACTGTTCTCCGCCGAATACTTTTTCTCCTTCATTCATAACAAAATCCTTCAGGCGTGCCACGTGATCGCTGGCTGCTATCCGGGCTTTTTCTGAATCACCGCTGAAGATCGCCTCTTCAATTCTCTGATGTTCCTTCGGCATATTTTCGTACCGGTTGAAATCATCATAGTAAATATAGCGGAAACGAAGCGCAAGTTCCTGCACAGTGGAAAAAACCTGTATCAGCGTTTTGTTTCCGCTGATAGAAACGATCATGGAATGGAACTTTTCATCATAGCGTATAATCTCTTCTACATTTTCGGAATCAACAGCGACTCTGTAGTTTTCAATCACCTGCAGAAGTTCTTCTTTCTGCTGCTCTGTAATTTTACCGGAAGCGATCGCCGCTGCCATTCCTTCCAGACCCTGACGAACTTCGAGCACATCCACCATATCCTTGATGGAAATATTTGACGCATAAGCGCCTTTCCTCGGTTCAATGGTAACCAGTCCTTCTTTCTCCAGCTTACGGATCGCTTCACGCACAGGCGTACGGCTGACTCCCATAACATCCGCCAGCTCGACTTCCATCATTCTGGTGCCCGGAGCGATCTCTCCGATCAGAATCTGGCGCTTCAGTTCTTCATACACGATCTCCCGAAGGGGTCTGTGGTTCTGTAAATCAAAGTTCAACATTTTCATCACCTCATCGCTTTCTCATCTTCCATCTGTACTTGCCCAATATGCCTCATACCGCAGATCTCGCAGAATACTGCAGGCTTTTTTTGCTTCTTTCATGGAGGAATATACGCCGAATACGGTCGGCCCGCTTCCGGACATCAGCACTTTTTCTGCGGAAGTCCGGCTTCTGACTGTATCTTTCAGTTTTTTCACCGCTTCATAGTGCTCCAGTGTATACAGTTCCAGTACATTGATCATATTTCGATAAACTTCTTCATCATCGCCCGCGGCCAGCCCGTGAATCAGCGCACGATGATCCGGATGCATCGGTATTTCGTATGCATCGATATGACGGAACACTTCTTTCGTGGATACACCAAAGGGCGGCTTTGCCAGCACGATATGCTTTTTCATCATTTTTCTCAACGGCTGAAGATGTTCTCCCCTGCCGGTGGCCAGAGCCGCACGGTATCTGGTATTCTGCGTCAGAATGCAGAATGGAACATCCGATCCCAGTTCTTCTCCCAGACGGCACAGCTGTCTTGTATTCAGACCCAGCTTCCAGATCCGGTTGAGTCCGATCAGAACCGCTGCTCCATCCGCACTTCCTCCGGCGAGACCGGCCGCCACCGGAATACTTTTTTTCATAGAGATCTTCAGAACGCCGCCTTCTATACCAGCCTGGCTTCCATACCGCTCATTCATCAGCTGTGCTGCCCGCCATGCCAGGTTCCGTTCATCAACAGGTAGATACGGACGATTGGTGCATATCCGGATCTGCATTCCGCCTTCTTCATTCGGCTCCCAGACGATATGGATCCTGTCATAGAGCGAAATGCTGTGCATCACGGTGGACAGGTCATGGTATCCGTCCTGCCGGACTCCTGTCACATCGAGCGACAAATTGATTTTCCCGCAGGCTTTGAGATAGATTTCCCGCATCTTCTCACCTCTCTGTCCTGTTAGGCAAAATGAGAGGTTCCCCTCTCATTCCGCAGTTTTCCATTTATTTCTTCTTGCCCTTGCCTTTTTTCACATTACGCTTTGCAGCTGCTTTCTCCGCCTTTCTGGCAGCTTCCTCAGCAGCTTTCGCCTCCGCGATGGCTTTTCTTCCGGTTATATATTTGCCGCCGCCTTCCGAGATCGGATGTCTTCTCTTCACACGGTAAGTATTCACATCGATCCATTCTTCTTCTTCCTCGTCGTTCTTCGCATTCCGCGCCGCTTTCTTCTCCTGGCGGGCAACTTCTTTTTCGTGCTTTTCGATCACTTCTTCCACGGACTTGCCGGTTCTCTTCGCTTCCTTATACGGGTTGAAGGCTTCCTCTTTCTGCTTCTGCCCGGATGCCTGCGCCGCTTTCTTCGCTTCCTTCGTCGAGATGAACATCATGCCGCCGAACATGACAACCATCATCAGCATATTTACCATAACGGCAATTTTCTGGTTAATCGTTGTAAACGTGATCGTCTGATCCTGCCCCAGTGTATCCCCTTTATCATCTGTCAGATCCCCGGAAATCGTCAGTTTGTACTGCGAATTGCTGATTGCAGATGTGTAATCTGCATTTCCATCTCCGTCCAGATCTGCCGTAGTATCCAGCAGCACCAGCACTACACCCTCTTCCTTTTCCGGATACAGCACTCTGGTCGGCATTTTTTTCCCTTCGGGATCCGTCAGTGTGAACGCATTTTCATTAATCTTTCCTACCTTATCTGCTGTCATGGCACTGTCGAAGTACAATTTGACGCCCAGATTCTCCATAGAAGCTCCAGTGGCGCCGTCTTTCGGATAACTTTCTTCCAGATTCAGTTCTCCCGCAAAGCATAACGATGTTGAAAGTACAACAATCAGTGTTACAAGGCTTAAAATCTTGCCAGCTCGTTTCATTCTTCTGTGTCCTCCGATTCCTTTTCTTTCGCAAGTCGGGCATTTTTTTTCTGTTTCCAGCTGCCGTCTCGCTGGTTTTCCTCTCTCCGCTGACGGAAAAAAGACTTCAATATATGTCGGCACTGATCCTCCATGAGGCCAGTTTCCACTTCTACATAGTGGTTGAGCCGCCTTTCCTGTACAATATTAAAAAGAGATCCGCAGGCACCGCTCTTGGGTTCCATGGTTCCGATGTACAGTTTATCAATTCTAGCCCAGACAATGGCACCCGCGCACATACAGCAGGGCTCCGCCGTCACGTACATCTGACAGCCCGCCAGTCTCCAGCCGCCGACCGCCTGCGCGGCCTGCCGGATCGCGATCATCTCCGCATGAGCAGTGGGATCCCGGTCCGTTTCCGTCATGTTATGTCCCCGGCCGATAATCTCTCCGTCGCGGACCACAACTGCACCTATAGGGACTTCTCCCAGCGCTCCGGCTTTTTCTGCCTCTTTCAGGGCTTCAGACATATACGTTTCCATACTTTATAGATGATACCACATTTTCAGACAACATTCAACTGCATTTTGTGTACAAAAATCCCTCATACTTCCGATATTTTCAGGTTTTTCGGATTTAGGCGCGCCACCCAGTAGCCATATACCGTCTCTGCTGCCTCCGCATCCATCGTTTCCAGACTCTCATAAAGGCCCTCCCCTCCGGCAAGAGGCTGCCAGAGCGTAAATCCTGTCACCCCGCCTGCCGGCTGCTCTTCCAGCAGAAACCGTCCCGGGATGGCGATAAAATGTTCCTCTCCTTTCTTTCCCAGAAGAAAATGTCCGTGTTTTTTTGCCATGAAGTACCCTTCCCTGCAGAACTGGTCCAGCAGTTCCACATTTTCTTCCCTCCGCCAGATGCATCCGGTCTCATCCTTCGCAAAATATGTCATTTCCGTATCTTCCTGGTTCCTTTGCTCTTGCAGTTCTGCAGTCTCCTGCACTCTCTCCGCATCCGCAGGCCCGGAAGCGAGTGTATTTTGAGAGGCAGCCTTCATCAGCTGACCGAGAAGATAAAACAGATACTGGCTGTATGGGTTATCCGGATTGTCCATTGCTTTCTTCCGCCCTTTCCTGTAAAATGTATCATATATCAAGTCTATGAGAATGCAGGGGGTACTATTCGTATGGTAATGGACATTATGACAGCAGTTGTTTTCCTGGGAACGATAGTTTTTTCCATGCGGCGGGGGTTTGCTCTGACGGTGGTCAGTTTCGTCCGCTGCATTGTTTCCGTCGTGCTGGGATTCTGGTTTTGCGGTGATCTGCGGGACTGGCTTCTGGAGAAAACAGGGGCGGGCATGTTCATCGAGCACCGTGTGCAGGACCAGCTGGCAGCTTCTGTGACCTCTGCTGTAGAACAGTCTGATTTATATCAGATGCTTCCTTCCATCCTTCAGAAGCAGTCATCGGATCTCACCGGCATGCTGGCGGAAGCGGGGATTTCACGGCTCACACACACTTTTCTCACCATTCTCTCCTTCCTTCTGATTGTTCTGGCCGTCTCGCTGGCCGCCTCACTCCTGAACCGGATTTTTTCAAAACAGTATCACGGCGGGTTCCTGGGCTTTACCGACTGGCTTCTGGGCGGTGTGATGGGTGCGGTCGGCGGACTTTTCTATGTTTTCGTTTTTCTTGCAGTCATTACACCACTGACTTCCCTGTTTATGCCTTCCCTTTCTGATGCGCTGGCACAGTCTCTTGCAGAGTCACATTTTGCTGCTGTGCTCTATGATAACAACATTCTTCTGCTGATCTTGCGTGACTTTTTCGATTAGTCCTGCGATTTCTGTTTCACTACCATATATAGTGGTATAAATTATTATAGTATGATTTTTCCATCAAGATCTGGATAGGATCTCGATCGTTGGAAGGCAGGAGGATAAGAAATGAGTGTAACCATCACTGGAAATGCGCCGCTGCAGGAGCAGCAGGCGTATGTCGATTACCTTGAAAAAAAATATAACCGCAGACTGAAAACGCTGGACATCCATATCGATGAGGAATTCGCTGACCTGAATTATGAGTTCGAGCCCGTTCCATTTGAACGGATCCGCCGCATCACCGGCTATCTGGTAGGGACTATGGATCAGTGGAACTCTGCCAAAGCCGCTGAGGAGGCCGACCGCGTGAAACACTCGCTGGATACCGGTCTGGAGCAGCTGTAAGCTTTTACTTTTACTCAAAAACCTGCTTCTATATTAGCGAAGCAGGTTTTTTGCGCTTTCTTTCTATTTCATAGTCCCGCATGATTGCAATCCTCTTATCCCGATTGCTTACCGTCCTTTTCCCCGGCACGACAGACTCCCTTCCTATGACACTGCGCGCATCCGCATCCGCAGGATGATTTTCCCTTCTTTTTACCGCGGACCATGCCGGCGATGACAGTCAGGACCACTGCGGCCAGCAGAACGGCCACCAGTATCGTCCCGAGATTTTCAGCGATCCATGTGATCATATTCATTCCTCCTGACTTCTGCGGCCTTTACCGTGCCGTCACGGTTTTTGTCATTTTCGCGGATTCTTTATACGGACGGAATACCATGTAGATCATGGCTGCCAGCACGCTGACTGCCGCGATCAGCCCCGCCGCATGCACATCCCCGCGGAGGACAGAGCCGAACTGACTGATCATCAGGGCGATGGCATAAGCGAAACCGCACTGGTAGCAGATCGCGAATGCTGTCCATTTTCCGCTGTTCATTTCCCGCCGGATGGCGCCGATTGCCGCGAAACACGGTGCGCAGAGCAGGTTGAAGGTCAGGAATGCGAAACCGCTGACAGGCGTAAATGCTGCCGCGATATTCTGATATACCGTCGCATCTCCACCTCCGTAGAGGATGCCCAGTGTTCCGACGATGTTTTCCTTTGCCACAAGGCCGGTGATAGAAGCCACAGCTGCCTGCCAGTTTCCCCAGCCCAGCGGTGTGAAGATCCATGCGATCGCTCCGCCGATGGCGGCAAGGATGCTGCTGTTGATCTGATCCTCAGACAGCATCTGGAAGTGTCCGTCCACAAACCCGAAGTACGTGGTGAACCAGATGATGATGGTGGAAAGAAGGATAATGGAGCCGGCTTTCCTGATGAAGGACCAGCCTCTTTCCCACATGGAGCGCAGCACGTTTCTCACCGTCGGCCAGTGGTATGCCGGAAGCTCCATGACAAACGGTGCCGGATCGCCCGCAAACGGCCGGGTCTTTTTCAGCATGACGCCTGAAATGATAATCGCTGCCATACCCATGAAGTAAGCGGCCGGCGCCACCCACCATGCGCCGCCGAAAATCGCACCTGCCATCATGGCAATGAACGGCAGCTTCGCACCGCATGGGATAAAGGTCGTCGTCATGATCGTCATACGGCGGTCACGCTCGTTTTCAATCGTTCTTGAAGCCATGATACCCGGAACGCCGCAGCCTGTACCGATAAGCACCGGGATAAACGACTTGCCGGAAAGTCCGAATTTACGGAAAATCCGGTCCAGCACGAAAGCGATACGTGCCATATATCCGCAGGCTTCCAGGAAGGCCAGGAACAGAAACAGCACCAGCATCTGCGGCACGAATCCCAGCACAGCGCCAAGGCCGGCCACGATGCCGTCCAGGATCAGTCCCTGCAGCCAGTCAGCGCATCCCGCCGCGTTCAAGCCGCTTTCGATCAGCACTGGAATACCCGGCACCCATACACCGTAATCTGCCGGATCCGGCTCGGTGCACTGATACTTCCCGAAGACCTCTACTGCTTGAGAAAGCGCAGCGCCTGTATATTCCACCTCTTCTGCTGCCAGCGTCTCTTCATCCTCCAGCACCCAGGTCGCTGTATCCGTATCGCCAAACTGCGATGCATAGAATTCCAGCTGTATCAGTGCCGCGGACCCGTCAAAGTCTTCCGCCTCGGTGTCCAGGGCGTCTGCCAGGCTTTCGCTCCCCGCCATGCCCAGATCAATGAAGGCATTCACTACGTTTGCCGCATTGCCGAATTCTTCTGCCTCCTCTTCATAGGCCGATGTGCCGATACCCAGAAAGTGCCAGCCGTCGCCGAAAACCCCGTCGTTTGCCCAGTCCGTCGCCCAAGTTCCCACAGTGGTTACAGATACGAAATAGACGAGAAACATTACCATCGCAAAAATCGGAAGCGCCGCGAACCGGTTGGTCACGATCTTGTCGATTTTGTCGGATGTGGAAAGCCCGCCGGGGTTCTTTTTCCTGTAGCATTGTTTCATCAGCCCGGCGATGTAAACATACCGCTCGTTCGTGATGATGCTTTCGGCATCATCATCCAGCTCTTCCTCCACTGCCCTGATATCCTCTTCAATATGATCCAGAATCTGCGGTGCGAGGCACAGCTTTTCCAGCACCTTATCGTCCCGTTCGAAAATCTTGATGGCGTACCAGTGCTGCTGCTCTGCAGGCAGGTTAGGTGCCGCAACCTCTTCAATGTGGGCGACGGCATACTCTACCGGTCCGGAGAACGTATGCATCGGAACGGTTTTCGCTGTTTTTGCTGCCGCCACAGCAGCTTCCGCCGCTTCCATGACACCGGTCCCCTTCAGTGCGGAAATCTCCACGACCCTGCAGCCCAGTTTCCTGGACAGTTCTTCGATGGAAATCCTGTCGCCGTTCTTCTTCACGATATCCATCATATTGACAGCAATGACCACCGGAATGCCCAGTTCCGTCAGTTGTGTGGTCAGGTACAGATTTCGTTCCAGATTGGTGCCGTCGATAATGTTCAGAATGGCGTCCGGCCGCTCATTGATCAGATAATTTCTCGCTACCACTTCTTCCAGGGTATAGGGAGAAAGGGAGTAGATTCCCGGCAGGTCCGTGATGACCACGTCTTCATGCTTTTTCAGTTTTCCTTCTTTTTTCTCTACAGTAACGCCCGGCCAGTTTCCCACGAACTGGTTCGATTCAGTCAGGGCATTGAACAGCGTCGTTTTCCCGCTGTTCGGGTTGCCTGCAAGGGCAATGCGCAAACTCATATCTCTTTCCTCACTTTCTTGATTAGCTTAAACTAACTTACGGGCCAGATAAGACGGGGCCCGAGCCCCGTCTTTTTCCCTGTTTACTCAATCTCAATCAGCTCCGCGTCCGCCTTCCGGATAGAAAGCTCGTAACCGCGAACTGTAACCTCCACCGGATCTCCCAGCGGCGCTGCTTTTCGAATCTTCACTTCCACACCCCTGGTGATGCCCATGTCCATGATCCGGCGCTTCACCGCGCCTTCTCCATGAAGCTTCACCACTGTGACTGTATCGCCGACTTCGGCAGTTTTCAGCGTTTTCATGTCTGTTTCCTCCTCGTTCTCTATACCATGATCTTCTGCGCCATTTCTTCACTGACTGCAACACGGGATTCTTTCACGCTGACAATCACATTCCCGCTCAGGGTGTTTACTACAGTCACCGTTCCTCCCACCACAAAACCCAGGTTCGCCAGGTGTGATTTCACTTCCGGCTTTCCTCCGATTCTCCTGATGATATTTTCCTTTCCGATCTCTGCAAGGGTAAGAGGCATCATTTTCCCGACCTTTCCGGGCCCGATTTCCGGTTAGCTTATACTAACTTACGGCCCAAAATATTGGTTAGCTTTCACTAACCATTTCTCATTATAGCACTGCTTTTTCGTTTGTCAATGGTTTTCTCCAAAAAATGCATGAAAATGTTTTGCAGCAGCGGCAGGGTGTTTCTGAAGTAAGCAGGGGTGCAGTATTTATTCTGCTGCGCCCCCGCTTTCATCTCAGAGTAAACCGATTTTGTGTTTTTTTAGTTTCAGGTTAATTTTTTCTGCCGTAAGACGGTATTTCCCTCTCTTCAGTTAACCATTTACCGCAAAATCCGTCGTCAGGTTAACTTTTTCATCTCTGTCGTTCCATTTTCATCGAAGGATGTTAACCTGATTTCATTTTTTTCTTCAATCGGTTAACAATTTACTTTTTCAGTGCAGCGGCATCAGCCGATGCCGCCCAGCATGGTGCCCAGTACCAGCACCAGGATGGTCAGTCCGCAGAACAGATACTTGCTGCCAAAGGTAAACCATCTGCCCAGCTTCCGTTTCGCGCCCATGTCCACCTGCTCCCGGACGAACTTGTCGCCGCAGACCCAGAAGAAGAGCACGCCTGCCAGGAATGCCCCCAGCGGACACAGATATACGGAGAAAACATCCATCCAGCCGGATACGATGCCTTCAATACAGATCCCGATCACAGAGCCGACCGCCGCGATGACTGCCACCGCTTTTCGCCGTGAAAAGCCCAGCCTCGTCTGCAGGGCTTCCACTGGGGTTTCAAACAGGTTTACCAGCGAGGTCAGTCCCGCGAAGGTCACTGCCACGAAGAAGACGATGATCACAATCCGTCCGCCCGACATCTGTGCGAATACGTTCGGCAGGAAGATAAACATCAACCCCGGACCGCCGCCGGTCAGCTCCTGCCCTGCCGTAGCCATAGCCGGAATGATGGTAAATGCGGCAACCAGCGCTGCCATGGTGTCCCAGAAGGCTACCGTTCTTGCACTGGACGGAATATCCACATCCTTTTTCAGGTAGGAGCCATAGACCAGGGTGCCCGAGCCTGCCAGTGACAGAGAGAAAAATGCCTGTCCCAGCGCATAGACCCAGGTCTTCGGATTGGACAGCTGGCTCCAGTCTGGATGAAGCAGAAATTCATAAGCTTTTTCCGCCCCGGGCAGTGTGCCGATATAGATGGCCATTCCTATGAACATGATGAAAAACAGGGGCATCATCACCTTGTTTACCCGTTCGATGCCCGATGAAATTCCATAAATCATAATCAGAAAAGTCAGCGCCAGCCCCAGAAGATGCCAGCCCACACTTCCGAAAGAGGATGCGGTCGCCCCGAAGGCTGTACCGAACTCGTCCACATTCTGCGGCTGGAATACGCTGCCCGTAATGGAACCCACCATGTATTTCAGGATCCAGCCCACGACCACAGAATATCCGATAGCCAGTGCAAGGCTGGTGATTACCGGCACCAGAGAAAGTACTTCCCCCAGTCTCTTACCTTTTCCTGCCATATCTGTGGCTTTTCCAAACGCACCCATAGGGCCTGCTCCCATCGCACGTCCGAACGCCATCTCACCCACTACACCGGTAAAACCGATGATCAGCACGCAGATAAAATACGGGATCAGAAATGCAGCCCCGCCGAAGGCAGATACCCTGGCAGGAAACAGCCAGATGTTTCCCATCCCCACTGCCGAGCCGATGCATGCAATGATAAATCCCGTTCTGCTCTTGAAATTATCTCTTTCCATATTCAATTTTCGTACTCCTTTTCCTTTTCTCATTCCCGTTCTTCATTCCAGTCACTTACCTTTAGCTTACCGTATTTCTGTTCTATATGCAAACAGATTTTCAGAAAACACGTACATTCAGCTTGAAAAACCAGAATACAAAGCATATAATATGGTTGGTATTTGTATACAAACATTTTGTTAAAGCGATAAGCATGAAATAAAGGAGATGTTCGAAATGTTTAAAGAGACGATCCGGCCGGCATGGGTCGAAATCAATTTATCAAATCTGGATTACAACATTAAAAATATTAAAGCCAAGATCGGCGATCGTGACATGATCGGTGTGATCAAGGCCGATGCGTATGGTCACGGAAGCGTAAAGGTCGCAGAAGTTCTCCGTGAAAACGGCGTGAAGATCTTCGCTATCGCCACGTTGCAGGAAGCCATCACGCTGCGGGAAGCCGGTGCGAAGGAAGAAATCATCATGCTGGGGCTGACCCCTGATATGTATGCCGATACAATTGTGGAATATGATATCACTCCGGTGGTCTGCAGCTCCTCCAATGCCGCTGCTATCGACGCTGCTGCCGCTGCCGCAGGTAAAACTGTCAGAGGTCTGATCGCTGTAGATACCGGCATGGGCAGAATCGGTTATCTGCCGGATGATGCCAACATTGATGCCGCAGTGGAAGATGTAAAGAAGATCGCCGCCCTGAAGAATTTCAAGATTCGCGGCCTGTTCTCCCACATGTCCACAGCGGATGCCTTCGATAAAACTTACTCTCACGAGCAGGAAGCCAAGTACAATAAATTCTACGACGCGCTGACGGCTGCCGGTGTGGAAATTCCATGGAAGACCCTGGCCAACAGTGCTTCCATCATGGAACTGCCGACGGTACATTTCGATGCATGCCGCCCAGGCATCATCCTCTACGGCTGCTATCCTTCCGATGAAGTGGATGTGAACGAGCTGTCCATCAAGCCGGTCATGTCCGTCAAGGCCAATATCGTACATCTGAAGGATGTGCCTGCAGGCTTCTCCGTCGGTTATGGCCGCCGCTATATCTCCGAGAAACCGAGCAAAATCGCAACGCTGGCTCTCGGCTAT
>JALEHL010000020.1 GCA_022770665.1 Bacillota bacterium | reverse complement strand
CGGAGCTCCTCTTCAAGCTCGCCAAGCCATTTTGTTTCGTATTTCAGCAGTTCCTTTGCCACCTTTTCCACGATCTCGCCGTTCAGCTTCTGCACATCCTCAAGCCAGACCTTTTCTCTGTGGAACAGCGACTGTTTGGGGTAGTACTCCTGATAAAAGTCCTCGTGGATGTCCTGCTCCAGCTTCTGCCAAAGCGCGTTTTTATTGTAGGAGACCGACATCCCGGCATCCTTCAGTATCTTGACATATTGATCCAAATAGCCTTCATCCCCGGACACTTTCTCGCGCAGGTAATTAAGGAGCGTCGCAAACACCCTCCGGTCTGAGTCATTCTGCCTGAGCGCACTGACACGGTCCACAAGATAGTGGCAGCCGCCGGAGGTTCTGAACAGATGCTCATCCTCGATCAGCTTATCGATCTTCTCATTCAGCTCTGGTTTGCA
Source organism: Bacillota bacterium (assembly GCA_022770665.1). Classification (GTDB taxonomy): domain Bacteria; phylum Bacillota; class Clostridia; order Peptostreptococcales; family Anaerovoracaceae; genus RGIG7179. The sequence continues at coordinate 4,989 of JALEHL010000020.1, read as the reverse complement.
ACAGTTCTCGAACCTGCCTGCACAGCCCGTAAGCATATCCTTTGCCGCTTGCAGCCCTTTGATCTTCCGCAGACGTTCTTCCCTGTACTTCTGCTTATCTCCGGTGGTTTCGTTGTCTATATATTTTTCGTTTTGCTTTATGATATCGTTTTCGACCTCGATCTCCTTTTTCTTTTTATCAAGCTGCCAGTCGTTTTCTGCCAGCCTGCTTTTCTCGGCGGTCTTCAGTTCCTCCTGTAATCGCTGGAGCGCTGTCTGAAACCGCTGTCCCTCCCGCTGTCGGATGCTTTGCCGCAGCTCCTGAAGGATACGGTCCCGGGTTTCGGTCATCTCCTTCCGGTCTTCTTCCTCCAGACTCTCGCACAGCTTTTGGAACGAGTCCGCCAGCTCTACGGGAAACACCTCCACCTTGCTGGTCCCGCCCAGATATTTTCCGGTTTCGGTTTTATACATTTCCATTACAAAGTCATAGAAACTTTTTTCGCGTTGCTGACGCGGCTTTTTAAAGTAATCCTTGACTGTTCCCAGCGAGAACGCCCTGGTTGCTGCCACGATGTACTGTCCCGGTTTGTCCCGCCAGTACGGTTCCAGACCGTCCTGAACCTCCAGCGACTGGATGGTGTTTGCCGTACATACCACAAGGCACACCTGTGCAACCGGCAGATACCTGCGCATCAGCTTTTGCACATGAGCGGCCTCGCCCTCCGTTTTGCTGCCCACGCCGGGCAGGTCCATCACATATAGATTTTCTGCCGCAGTTTCCTCTGTAAAAAACTTCCGCGGGATATCAATATGCAGGACACTGCGCGCGGATTCTCTGTTTTTTACCACCCGGCTGCGCACCTCTATAAGCTTTGCCTCCAGCTCTTTTTCGTCGCTGAAAAAGAGCTTTTCAGAGACTTTTCCCGGTTCATCCTCCACCGCAAGTGCATACTGCTCTGTACTGGAGCGGGCGTAGAGGATGGCAGTGGAGGTAGACGAGTTGCCTCGCGTGATTTCCTTGGTGCGCAAGGTCTGGCTGACCTTCTGGAAACAATCGTTGTCATCCCGTATCCCGATCAGTTTCAGGATCAGGCTGGTCTTGCCGATCTGGGAGGGGCCGTAAACAACGACCAGATAGCTTTCCTGCATCCCATCGTATTGCAAAAACGCGTTGTCCCGCGCCGTCAGCAAGCTAGCCTTTATCCGGTCAAATGCATCCTTCTGCCAAAGGCTTCTTTCTTTAAAAAGCTTCTCACATCGCATAAAGCGCCTCTCTGGATCTGGCCGAGATCGTTTGCAGCAGTTCCAAAGCAGCATCCACCTGTGCCTTGGCGTTATACGCTTTCATGGGCTTTTTCACATCGCCGTTCCGATCCTCGAGGTTATTTTGGATGGTGTCCCGCAGCCTTGCCATCTGCTTATCGAAGCGCTTCAGTTCTTCCTCCTTCAACGCCGTATAGATCGAGTCGATCGCGGTGTTCGCCCTTCTCAGATTCTCGCACTGCACCCCGGAAAGATCCCGCAGCGCTGCAATTGTGCCGCCGCTCACGACCAGCACCATGGCCGGAATTCCTATTACCGGATTTGAAACGCTAAAGGAGGCTGCGATCTGCGGGATCATGTTAATGGTCGCATCGCCCAGCAGATCCATGCCTGCCATGCTGCCCAGACCGACGGCGAATTTCCTCATAGCGGAGCTGTTCATTTTGGCGGGACGGCGGAACAGCTTATCTATACCGGTGCGCTTGGAGGCATCTGCCATATCCTTAACGCCTGCTGCCGTTGTTCCGAGATCCACAAAGAGCTTCCATGCCTCTTGTGCACCCTTCTGGATATGATCCATTTCCAGTTTGCTTTCGCTGGGCGTGTAGCCCTTCACCTGTTTTCCTTCTATACTGCACACCATTGCCAGATCATCGCTGCTCAGCACGCCATAATAATAGACGGCAATATCCACCAGTGCGCTCATCAGCCTTCTGGTGTTTTGGGTTTGGATCCCGTCCTTCGGGGGCTGCTGGCTGACCAGTGCACAGACATCATTCGTCAGCTGAAGGCTCTTTTCGCCCCCTGCCTTCAGAGCCTTTTTACTGTCCTTGTTCTCACTCTCAAGCAGTCGCTGAAGGTCAGTTTTTTCCTGCGGAGTATCCAGCGCCTTCATCGTGGTCGCCAGTGCGCTCAGCATACACTGGTCCGGCAGATATTTCGGCTGATCCGATGCACCGTTCCACGCCTGTAACGAGCGCATCACATTCTCGCGTGCTGCCTGAACGTCTTTGATGCTGTTTCCTCTGGTGAAGATCATCGAGATAAGGCTTCGTCCCTTTTCCTTGTTGCTGTTCAGAATGTTCTCCATCTGCTGCTTGCTCTCGCCGGCACCCTTCGCAAACTCTTTTTCCAGCACCTCTTCATATTCTTTGCGCTTTTTTGCAAGTGCTCTGTCAAAATAGTTCAGGATGGTGTTATCCTTGTAATCCGCAACGGCTGCGCTGTCGTCGCTTTTCAGCACTTCCTTGATGGAATACAGGGTATCCTTGATATGCTCCACTTCATCATACAGGTAGCGGGCATTATCGCGGGCAGACTGATCCGTAGTGCTGGCGTACCGCTCAATGGCATTTTTTAGCTTTTCGATCCATGCCTCGTTCTTTTTTTCATCATCATACTGTCCGGTACAGACCACGCGGTCCGCATTTGCCTGTGGGATCTCCAGCGCCTTGATGCAGGACTGCCGCACCTCCTCGTTGTCGTCCTTGCTGGCATCCGACTGGGTAATGGCGTAAATGATATTGTTGCCGAACCGCTCCGTCAGCTTTTTCAGCTGCTCAAAGTTATCCCCCTGCGAGAAGCGGGACTCGTCGAACGCAAAGACCGCTGCATCCGAAGAGTTGACCGCAAAGTTGATCAGCTCCCGCCAGTAGTCGTTATTTTTTTCAAAGCCGGGCAGCAGCATAAAGGAAACCGCCGAATTATATGTATGGCGGTAGGGCACGAACATCTCCAGATACAGGATGCTGTTGTCCTCACCCTTGGAGGCGTGGGCAAACTCGTTTGCCTCCATCCTGCACTCCACAGCCGCATACTCTCCCGCCTCGTTCTTCTGGATGCGGATTGCATTCATGACCGGCGCAGTCACCTCTGCCTCCGTGATCAGCACAGGGATGCGCTCGCCGCGGCCTAGCTCGATGCTCAGCGCATCGCCCTTCAGGCCGTAAAAGTTCTTCATCAGGGTGGTCTTGCCCGCGCCCTGCATACCCGCAACGCAGATCAGCGTTTTGTTCTCCATCAGAGAGGCGATCTTCAGTTTTCGAATAGAGTTTTCCAACTCCTTAGCCTTCTCATAAGCCTGTTTCAGTGCTGTATCGCCCCGCAGTTCATCCGTATAGGTCAGGATCTTCAGGCAGTACTTCGTAAGTTCATTCACCTCATAGGGGCTGATCATTGGTTTCTGGGCGCTCATTTTACTTCCTCCGTTCTATTTATTTCACATCTCGCACTGTGTCTGCAACTACTTTTACTGCGTCCTCCACGGTCCGCCGCCATTCCGGCACAAGGTACAGCGCAGTCCCTGTCAGGATCGCCGCACCCGCCGCCTTACGCAAAAGCGAATGCTTGCGGGGCGTTTTCTGCGCGGTATACTGCCCCAGCAGCTCCAGTGCACTGCTGGCAAGGTTTTGAGCTTGCTCCAGCAGCTGCTGCACCGCTTCCCCGGCGGCACCACCTGCCAGTATTTCCGCTGCCGTTCCGGCAAGCTCCCCGGAGCGCTTTAACATTTCTGCTGCGTGTTTTGCATTTTCTGTCTGCATAAAGGTTCCTCCTGTATTACAAAATATTTTATTATCGCTGTGTAGCTACTGCACATTTGTTTTCTGTCCGCTCAACCGATCACCTTCACATAATCTCCCTGACTTCTTACCCACATCTGGATGCCCGTCCCAAACACTTCCGCTTCTACGATCCAGCCCTTTTCCGTCTCCTGCAAAACCTTTGCAGTGGGCAGTCGGTCAAGCACGGATTCCAGACTTGGCCCGGTATACTCGAACCGAATCGTCTGTAACTCGCCACCATACATAAACTGGATGCGCTTGCGCATCTCGCCCTCCTGAAAGCGGTCAGCATACCGCTGGACAAAATGCCGGTCGAGGGTCTTATGGCTTCGGATACGGTCGATGCGGTAAATGGTGGGGGAATTATCCTGCGGGTTCTGGAAGTGTTTATCCTTGTCGATGCCCTCAATAAACGCCGCCAGATAGAAATAATACTCGCTGAACAGGATGCCCACCGGTTCGATAGTGCGCACACGGGTCTCACCATCGTGGGTGCGGCAGTAGGTTATTTCCATAATATTGTGATCTTCTATTGCTGTACCGATCTCCCACAGATTTTCAATAAATTTCCGGCCATGCTGCGGCTCAACATAGTGGAAGCGCTCGTTGCTCACAAGGGTTTTTACCTGATTCATCCGGTCCATCGGCGTACAAGCTCCCACAAGCTTATCCAGAATGGGGAACATTTCCTCTTTGACCATAGAACGGCTTTCCAGCAGAATCTTGCATACTGCAAAAATCTCGCTGCTGGTCAAAAAGCGCGAAAGCGTGTCGTCCAGCAGATAACCTCCCTTTGCAGAGTTATACAAGATCTCCCGGCGCGGCTCACTGTCTGCATAATAATTGCGCAGTGCGTCGATATCTCTCTGGATCGTTTTTTCGCTTACGCCAAAACGATCTGCGGTCTGCTGCTTGCTCAGCACACTGCCCTGTACCAAGATCTGCTGAATATACAGCAGCCGGTCCAACCTGTTATTGTGCACCGTTTTTCCTCCCACAGCTTACTTTTCAAGCCATTTTTCAAGCCGCTCTTTTGTTTTTTGCAAGGTTTCCGGCAAGAACACCTGCCGGCACAATGCTTCGTAGGCCGCAAGATACCAGACTGCACGGCGATACTGATTGAACCGGAGCGCATTTTCCACGCTGCGGTACACAACTTCCGCCAGCTGCTGCCTACGGCGCT
>JALEHL010000017.1 GCA_022770665.1 Bacillota bacterium | reverse complement strand
TCAGGACTTTTTTCGTCTCAAAATCTACAACCACGGCGGGAATCAGTCCCTTTTCATCGAATTTTAACTGGTCAATGGTTACCATTTTTCCATTCTCCTTCTCTTACATGTTTCTTATCTTACGTTGATGTTGTTTCGTTTTAGTTCGGCCTTCAGGTCGGCAATTTTCACTTCGCCGAAGTGGAAGATGGAGGCTGCAAGGCCCGCATCTACTGTAGGAATGGTCTCAAACAGCTGCACGAAATCCTCAATGCAGCCGGCACCGCCGGAAGCGATGACCGGGACCGGGGAAATGTCACAGACCGCCTGGAGCATTTCCAGGTCAAAGCCTTTTTTCACGCCGTCGGTGTCAATGCTGTTGAGCACGATCTCGCCGGCACCCAGAGAGATGCCTTTTTTGATCCATTCCAGGGCATCCATGCCAGTGTTTTCCCGGCCGCCTTTGGCGAAAACGCAGTAATGACCGTCCACCCGTTTGGCATCTACAGAGAGGACCACGCACTGGTCGCCGTATTTTTTTGCAGCTTCGGCAATCAGGGAAGGGTTGCGGATGGCGCCGGAATTGACGCTGACTTTGTCGGCACCGCATTTCAGCACCCGGTCGAAGTCATCCACCGTATTGATGCCGCCTCCTACGGTCAGGGGAATGAAGATGGTCCTGGCCACTTCTGTCAGAATATCCGTGAACAGCCGGCGGCCTTCTGCAGAGGCGGTGATGTCGTAAAACACCAGCTCATCGGCGCCGTTGTCGGAATAGTATTTCCCCAGTTCCACCGGCGAAGAAACATCCGCCAGTCCCTGGAAATTGACTCCTTTGACCACCCGTCCGTTTTTCACGTCCAGGCAGGGGATAATGCGTTTCGTAATCATGCGTCTGCTCCTTTCATTGTGGATGCCGTGGGTGTATCCGCTGCGGCAGCTCCGGTGTCCTGGGTGCTTACAATCCGCACCGCATCGGCCAGATCAATGGCACCGGTGTAGAGGGCTTTGCCCAGAATTGCGCCGTAGAGGTTCATGTCGGCCAGGGCTTTTACATCATCCAGGGTGGAGACGCCGCCGGAGGCCATAATGTCCAGGCTGAATTTTTCGGAAAGATCCTGGTAAAGCTGCCGGTTGGTGCCTTTCATGGCACCGTCTCTGGAAATATCGGTACAGATGATGGTCTTCACGCCGATGTCTTCCATGGAGCGGCAGAAGTCTTCACAGGGGATGGAAGTGACCTCTGTCCATCCTTTGATGGCCACCAGGCCGTCCCGGATGTCAACGCCAACTGCGATGGCGTCCCGTCCGAACTGACGGATGGCCTCCTCCACGAAGCCCGGCTCGGTGATGGCAGCGGTACCAAGGATCAGCCTGTCCACACCGATGTTCCGGTAGGCATCGATGGTTTCCAGGGACCGGATGCCGCCGCCCAGCTCCGTATACATTCTGGTTTCTTTTATGATTTTTTTCACGGTCTGCAGGTTGGGGGTGGTGCCCAGCTTGGCGCCTTCCAGATCCACCAGGTGCAGGCAGTCTGCGCCTTTGGCCGCAAATTCGGCGGCAAAGCGGGGAGGGTTGTCGCTGTAGACGGTCATCTGGTTATAGTCGCCCTTGAACAGGCGCACCGCACAGCCGTTATAGATGTCGATGGCAGGAAACAGTTTCATGCTTTTCGTTTCTCCTTCCGGTTTCATGTTGAATGTTGCGGGATTTATGTTTTCCGTTTCAGGTCTTACGGTTTCCGTTTCGGGTCATACGGTTTCAAGACTTCTTCTTTGAAGCTACAGCTCGCAGAAAGCCTTCAGAATAGAAAGACCCACCTGGCCGCTCTTTTCCGGATGGAACTGGCAGCCGAAGACGTTGTCCTTCTGTACAGCGGCGGTCAGCAGCGCGCCGTATTCCGTATCGGCGATGACCGATTCCCGGCAGTCCGTAGCATAAAATGAATGTACGAAATAGACGCAGTCGCCGTTCTCGATATATTTGAAGATCGGACTCTTTTCGGAACTGCAGCGCCCGCCCCGGTTCTCCGGGAAAATCAGGTGATTCCAGCCGATGTGCGGAATCTTGTAATCCGAAGGCACCACGCCCTTCATGGAGACTACGCGGCCCGGCACCAGGCCCAGTCCCGGATGGATGCCGTATTCTTCGCCTTCCTCAAACAGAAGCTGCATGCCCAGACAGATGCCCATCAGGGGTTTGCCGTTGCGGGCTTCGGAAATGACTACCTGATCCAGACCGTTTTCCCGCAGCTTCTCCGCCGCATCGCCGAACGCGCCCACGCCGGGCAGAAGGATTTTGTCGGAAGCACGGAGGACGGTCGGGTCACCGGTGACGGTGACGTCTGCGCCAATGGATTTCAGAGAACTCTGGAGGGAAAAGAGGTTTCCCACGCCGTAATCTACGATGGCGATCATGTTACAGCACCCCCTTGGTGGACGGAATCCGACCGGCCTGAGAAGGGTCGATGGAAACCGCCTGCTTCATAGTGCGGCCGAAGGCCTTGAAGGCTCCCTCGATGATGTGGTGGGAGTTGGTGCCTGCCAGCTGGCGCAGGTGCAGGGTCATGCCGGATTTCCGGACGAAAGCCTGGAAGAATTCTTCGGTCAGCTGGGTATCAAACGTGCCGACTTTTTCGGTCGGGATCTCCAGTCCGTATCCGAGACAGCTTCTGCCGGAGATGTCGGCGGCACAGAGAATCAGGGCTTCGTCCATGGGCAGGATGATATGGCCGTAGCGGGTGATGCCGGCCATATCGCCAAGGGCTTCCGCAAAGGCCGCGCCCAGACAGATGCCGATATCCTCTGTGGTGTGGTGATCGTCCACTTCCGTATCACCGCAGCAGGTCACCTCCAGGTCGAAGCCGCCGTGCCGGGCGAAGAGGGTCAGCATATGATCCAGAAAGCCCACGCCCGTATCGATGCAGCTGGTTCCGCTGCCGTCCAGATTCAGCTTCAGGGTGATCTGTGTTTCACTGGTATTTCGGATGATTTCACTGGTTCTCATGGTTGTACCTCCTCAGATGGGTTTCCGGCGGATGGCAGGGAATCAGCAGCCTGCAGAATTTCTCTGAGGGCTGCGATCATTGTTTCCATCTCTTCCCGGGTGCCGATGGTGATCCGGTTGAAGTCTGCGATCCGCGGCTTTTCGAAGTGACGGATCAGGATGCCTCTGGCCTTCAGCTGCCGGTAGACTTCCATGCCGCTGAGATCTGCGGCGCGGGCGAAGAGAAAGTTGGCGGCAGAAGGAAGCACTGTGAAGCCCAGATCCTCCAGCGCTGCTTTCGTCCAGGTGCGTGTTTCCATGATCCGGCTGCAGTTCTTCGCAAAATATGCATCGGATGACAGGGCGGCGATGCCTGCTGCGCTGGTCAGCCGGTTGATGTTATACGGGTTGGTGGAGAATTTGATGGTTTCCAGATCTTCGATCAGCGCAGCCTGTGCGAATGCGAATCCCAGACGGGCGCCTGCCATGGAGCGGGATTTGCTGAAGGTCTGGACGATCAGCAGATTTTCGTACTGCCGGATCAGCGGCAGGGCGGACTGGGCGCCGAAGTCCACGTAGGCTTCGTCGATGAGGACGACTTTATCGGGATTGGCCTGCAGGATGCTTTCAATTTGTTTCAGCGTCAGTGTCAGGCCGGTCGGCGCATTGGGGTTGGCGATACAGATCATGCCTTCGCCGGCACCAAGGCTGCAGTAGTCGGCCGGGTCGATGGTGAAATCGTCCTTCAGCGGGATCTGCACGGCTTCAATGTGGTGCAGACCGGTGAACACCGGGTAGAAGCCGTAGGTGATATTCGGGAACCATGCTTTTCTGCCGGTGTCCGGCGCGCCGCCGGCGAAGGCCAGAAAGGCGAAATTGAGAATATCGTCGGATCCGTTGGAAAGGAACACATTTTCCGATCCCACACTGTAGCGCTCCGCCAGTGCCTGCTTCAGCGCCCGGCTTTCCGGATCGGAGTACAGGCGCAGATCCGCGGCTTCCCGGGCGTTTACTGCGGCCAGCACCTCGGGCGAAGGCGGGTAGGGGGATTCGTTGGTATTGAGTTTGATGTATTTCATATCCTGCGGCTGCTCACCGGGGGTGTAAGGATCCAGACCGGAGAGGGCCGGGTTCATAAACTTGCTCATGTGTCGGGTTCTCCTTTATTTTTTACTGCTGGCAGATTCGCTGTCGCCGCACTTGCTGCCGCCGCACCGGACGGTGACGCTGCGGGCGTGGGCGCTGAGACCTTCGGATTCGGCGAAGGCGGCCACATCGTCAGCCACCTGCTGCAGAGCGTCCAGCGTATAGTAGCTGTACTGGTACTTCTTCACGAAATCGTCCACGGACAGCGGGCTGGAGAAACGGGCCGTGCCGCTGGTCGGCAGGGTGTGATTCGGTCCGGCGAAGTAGTCTCCCAGGGCTTCCGGACAGTTTTTCCCAAGGAACACCGATCCGGCATGACGAATCTCATCCAGATAGTCAAACGGGTTGTCCACACAGAGCTCCAGGTGTTCCGGCGCGATTTCATTGGCGATCTCGATGGCGGCGTGGAGGTCATCGGCGACGATGATCTTGCCGTAATCGTCGATGGAGGCACGGGCGATTTCTTCCCGCGGCAGCAGGGAAAGCTGCCGTTCCAGTTCCGCGCTGACGGCTTCTGCGAGAGACTGGGAATCCGTCACCAGAACGGCGCTGGCCATCTTATCGTGTTCCGCCTGGCTCAGCATGTCGGCGGCCACATATTCCGGATTGCAGGTGCCGTCGGCCACCACCAGGATTTCGCTCGGTCCGGCGATCATATCGATGGCCACCTGACCGAAGACCTGCTTCTTGGCTTCTGCCACATAGGCATTGCCCGGACCGGTGATTTTATCCACTCTCGGAATGGTTTCCGTCCCGTAAGCCAGGGCTGCGATGGCCTGGGCACCGCCCACCTTGAAAATGCGGGTCACGCCGGCAATTCTGGCTGCCGCCAGAATGACAGGGTTCACCGTTCCGCCTTTGGACGGGGTCACCATGACGATTTCCTTCACACCGGCGATCTTGGCCGGGATGGCGTTCATCAGCACGGAGGAAGGGTATGCCGCCGTACCGCCGGGCACATAGAGGCCCGCCTTATCCAGCGGAACCACTTTCTGTCCCATGAGGACGCCGGGACGGTCATCGGTGTTGACGATGAAGCTGTTCCTCACCTGTTTTTCATGGAAAGTGCGAATGTTGGCCGCGGCCCGTTCCATGACGCCCGTCAGCTTCGGGCCCACTGCTTCGAATGCCGCTTCGAATTCCGCTTCGCTGACCTCCAGGGTAAATCCGTCCGCAGCGGATGCGCCGTCAAACCTTTCGCAGTACCGCAGCAGAGCCGCGTCACCGTTCTCTTTCACATCGGCCAGGATGCCGGCCACCACATCCTCCACATCGGTCTTTTCACTGACCCGGGCGAAGATTTCACTGTTTGGCACCTGTCCGTATTTCATGATCTTAATCATTTCCGATATTCCTCCGTATTTTTTTCACTATGGTTTCAATTTCTTTATTTTTGAATTTAAAGCTGACCTTGTTGGCAATGAGCCGGGCACTGATCGGAACAATCTCCTCCAGCACCTCCAGGTTATTTTCCCGCAGGGTCGTGCCGGTCTCCACGATATCCACGATGACGTCGGACAGTCCCAGGATCGGTGCCAGCTCGATGGAGCCCTGCAGCTTGATGATGTCAATCTCGCGGCACTGGCTGGCGTAGTAGTCCATGGCGATATTGCTGAATTTGGTGGCGACCCGAAGGGTTCTGCCGGTGTTATCGCGGAAATCCTTCGGCCCGGCCACTGCCATGCGGCATTTTCCCATGTTCAGGTCCAGCAGCTCGTAGATATCAGGACTGTATTCCAGCAGAATATCCTTGCCGGCCACGCCGATATCCGCAGCGCCCCGTTCCACATAGATGGCCACATCAGACGGCTTCACCCAGAAATAGCGGATGGCCGCTTCCTCATTTTCAAAAATCAGCTTCCGGCTGTCTTCCTTAATCTCTTCGCAGGGATAGCCGGATGCCTCGAAGATGTCATATACTTTTTCACCAAGGCGCCCCTTCGGCAGTGCCACATTGATGATTTTCTTTCCGTTTTTATTTTCTGAAGTCACGCTTTTACCTCCCTGGCCTGTCCGTTTTCCATCTGCATCAGTCTGCGGAACCGGAGTCTTGGCGGCACCTTCCGCTGGGTCTGCACCGTATATCCCTGATCCGTCAGTTTCTGCACGGCCCTGACGATATCGACGGGCGCATCTGTTTTGCTGTATAACAGGAGAACATCCACATCAAAATCACTGCATGCCGTATCATAATCCTCCAGCAGATCCAGGTAGATGGCAAAGCCGATGGCTCCGGCCGATTTTCCCATCTTGTCCATCAGCTCATCGTACTGGCCGCCGGAAAGAACGCTGGACGGGATTCCTTCGATATAGCCCCGGAACAGCACACCGTTATAGTAATTCATGTCGCCGGCGATGGAGAAATCCAGGTGGACATTGTCAAATCCCTGCTCTTCAAGAATCTGGCAGATTTCCGACAGATCTTCGATGGCCTGATCCATGGTGTCGTTCAGACTGATGGATTCCAGCGTTTTCAGCACCGTATCCATGGATCCGTAGGTAGTGGCCAGAAGAATCGCCGCTTCCCGCAGCTCCTCATCAATCTTCAGGCTGTCAAACAGAGCCCGGATGCCGTGAGCGTTTTTCTCCCGCAGCAGCGTCAGAAACTTCTCCTCATGTTTCGGCCGCAGCTTCACCTCTTCGAGAAATCCCTGAATGATGCCCATATGGGACAGATCCAATATGTACCGATCACTGAGGATTTCCAGGCTTTTCGCTGCAAGAATAAGGACCTCGCTGATATGATAGAGATCCAGATCTCCCATACATTCGAGGCCCATCTGCATGAGTTCTTTATAGGTTTTCGTGCTTTTCGAGGTGCGGTAGATGTTTTCGTTATAGTAAACCTTCTGCACCGTGTCGGCTGCATCCCTGTAATTCTTTACGATGGAAAGGGTCACGTCCGGTTTCAGCGCCAGCAGCTTGCCGTTGGTATCGGTAAAGGTGATGATGCTGTCGCCGGCCAGAAAATCCTTGTTTGCCACATACAGATCGTATTCTTCGAATTTATTCATTTTATAATGGACAAAACCGTACTGTTCGTATAAATGTCGCAGGTTCTGAATGTTTCTGTCTTCTTTTTTCATGTTTGTTTCTGTGTCAGAGTTCATGTTTCTGAATGGATTCCTTTCATTATAATAGATTCACCGATTCTTCACGGCACGTTAATACAATACCACGTTAACGCGATAAAGTAAAGAAATTTTTTCGACTGAGCCTGTCTTTTTTTGTATACATGTGGATATGATAACCCTGTCAGAATCATTTGTAAAGGGGGATAGTGGTCTGAATCTTCGTTTTTTCGCAAAATCTTTCGTTTCGGCACTTTTTCTCTGCCTTGTGATCTTCTGCCTGTCCGTCTCTCTGACGGTTCTGTTCCGGCCGCTGTACTACTGGGACATGGAACACCTTTCCATTCCGGAACGGTCGGGGATTCCGGAGGCCGTCTGCCGGGAGAATTATGATGTCCTGATCGACTATAATCTGCTGGGCGGACCTTCTGTGCTCGAGTTCCCTGATTTCTCCATGTCGGAATCGGGCAGAATTCATTTCGAGGAAGTAAAACACATTTTCATTTGCTGTCAGGTAATCGGTGCAGTTGGACTTGTCTGGCTTGCGGGAAGGGTACTGCGGCAGCTTCGGCGGTGTGACCGGGATTTCACCTGGCTTCGCTGGACCGGCAGGGCTGCGCTGGTGCTGGTTGCTCTGGTGGGCGGTCTGGTGGCGATAAACTGGGACCGGACCTTCGTCCTGATGCATAAGATCCTGTTCCGCAATGACTTCTGGATTTTCGACGCCGCCGACGATCCGGTCATCCGCATTCTTCCGGAACCGTTTTTTCTTCACTGCGGGGTTCTGATCCTGATCCTCCAGGTGCTCTTCGCGGCGATCTGCCTTCTGCTGGCGAGGCATCTGAAACAGAAAAAGTAATTTTTTGTTGATTTTGCCGGAAAACCATGTCATAATAAAAAAGTATGGTTTTATCATTATGATACAGAGAAGAAACAGAAACGTTATGGAGGGAAATGAAAGATGAAAAGTTTTTTTAAGGCCTGGAACCGCCTGAGCCTGGTACAGCAGATCCTCATCGGACTGATCATCGGTATTGTACTGGCACTGGCCGCTCCGGACAAGCTGTCTGGGATCACGATTCTCGGTGATCTGTTTGTCGGCGCACTGAAAGCGGTGGCGCCGGTCCTGGTCTTCTTTCTGGTTATGTCTGCCATTTCGCAGCATAAGACCGGTCAGAAAACCAACATGAAACGAATAATTGTACTGTATCTGCTGGGCACCTTCCTGGCGGGAACGGTTGCGGTGATTGCAAGCTTCCTGTTCCCGACTCAGCTGGCGCTGGCAGAGGGAACTTCCGACGTGGTGCCGCCGGAGGGCATCGGCGAAGTGCTCCGCACCCTGGTGTTCAACGTGGTCTCGAATCCGGTGAATGCGCTGCTGAATGCCAACTATATCGGAATCCTCACCTGGGCGATCCTTCTGGGCATTGCGCTGCGTCACGGTTCGGACAATACGAAGCAGTTCCTTTCCGATATCTCGGAGGCAGTTTCCCAGGTGGTAAGATGGGTCATCCGATTTGCGCCGCTGGGCGTCATGGGACTGGTTTTCAACTCCATCGCCACGAGCGGGCTGTCCACTCTGCTGGATTACGGAAGACTGATTCTGGTGCTGGTGGGCACGATGCTTTTCGACGCACTGGTGATCAATCCGGTGATCGTGTACATCAATACGCGGCAGAATCCGTATCCGCTGGTTCTGAAATGTCTGAAGGACAGCGGCATTACGGCATTCTTCACCAGAAGTTCTGCTGCCAATATTCCTGTGAATATGCGGCTGTGCGATGAACTGGGTCTGGATAAGGACACCTATTCCATTTCCATTCCGCTGGGTGCGACGATCAATATGGGAGGTGCGGCGATCACGATCTCCATTCTGACGCTGGCTGCAGCCCATACGCTGGGGATTGCAGTGGATTTCCCGACTGCCATCATTCTGTGCGTCCTGTCTGCCATCAGCGCCTGCGGCGCATCTGGCGTGGCAGGCGGCTCGCTGCTGCTGATTCCGCTGGCATGCTCCCTGTTCGGTATTCCGAATGATCTGGCGATGCAGGTGGTCGGCGTGGGATTCATCGTCGGCGTGATCCAGGATTCCTGCGAAACTGCGCTGAATTCTTCCACGGACGTTCTCTTTACTGCAACTGCGGAGCTGGCGGAGAGAAGAAAGAACGGTTAGGGAGAAAACGCTGCGAAAAATACATAGAACCGGTCATGAAGAAGGGGCTGCCTTGCGGGCAGCCCTTTTCTATTTTTTGGAGCGTGCAGGCGCAGAGATTTATAAAGTACACTCATCCATATTCCTTCAAAAAAGTGCAAAAAGGTTGAGTGGTATCTGTTGCAGCTGGCGAAAATTGTGAAAAACGGCCTGAAAAATGCTGTTTTTCAGAGGATTATTGCGGAATATGGCTGTATCACATAGATCAGGCAGTTTGAAAATCAACCTTTTTGCGAATTTTTGTGTGAATTTGGATGAGTCATAAAGGGCAAACCGTTTTGAAAAACGGCCGCTCCATGTGGGAGACTTGCAGATTTTATCCCAGCGTGGTATGATAGGGGCAGATGAAAAGGAGTGATGTAGTAAATGCTGAAGTCAGAAGAACAGAAACCAAAGAAACGCTCCTATCAGATGGATATGTGCAGCGGACCGATACTGAAAAAAATACTGATCTATTCCCTGCCGCTGATGGCATCGGGAATTCTGCAGCTGCTGTTTAATGCGGCAGACATTATCGTGGTGGGCCGGTTCGCAGGGGACAATTCGCTGGCGGCAGTGGGATCCACATCTGCCCTGATCAATCTACTGGTGAATCTCTTTATCGGCCTGTCCGTCGGTGCCAATGTGCTGGCGGCCCGGTACTACGGCGCGCGAAAATCGGCGGCGCTGAGCCGGACGATTCATACGGCCATGCTTCTGAGCATCCTCAGCGGTCTGTTCCTGACGGTGGTGGGAGCGCTTGGATCCAGAATGATTCTGGAAGCGATGCAGTCCCCGGAAGAAGTCCTGGATCTGGCCGCCCTGTATCTGCGCATCTATTTCCTGGGAATGCCGGCGATGATGATCTATAATTTCGGCGCGGCAATTCTGCGGGCCGCGGGAGATACAAGACGTCCGCTCTACTATCTGGCAGCAGCCGGTGTGCTGAATGTGGCGCTGAATCTGGTCTTCGTCATCGTGCTGAAAATGGATGTGGCGGGGGTTGCCGCCGCGACTGCGATTTCCCAGTGTCTATCGGCAGGATTGATCCTGCGCTGCATGATGGGGGAGAACGGAAGCATGCGTCTTCGGATCCGGCTCCTGGCAATTCACCGGGAGGAGCTTGTGAGGATTATGCAGATCGGCATTCCGGCCGGGTTCTCCGGCATCCTTTTTTCTCTGTCCAATGTGGTGATCCAGTCCGCAATCAACGGATTCGGAAATATCGTCGTGGCAGGAAACTCTGCGGCATGCAATATCGAGAATTTTGTCTATGTTTCCATGAATACTTTCTACCAGTCCTGCATCTCATTCACCAGTCAGAATGCCGGTGCGGGCCGCTATGAGAGGGTGAACCGGATCCTGCTGATCTCAGTGGGATGCGCTGTGACAGCAGGGCTGGTTCTGGGAAATCTGGCATATCTTTTCGGTCCGGTCCTGCTGGGACTGTACACAACAAGTGATCTGGTGATCCAGAAGGGCCTGACACGCCTTTCCATTATTTCCACGACTTATGCCATCTGCGGTGTCATGGATACGATGGTCGGCGCGCTGCGGGGCCTCGGCTATTCGGTTCTGCCGATGATCGTTTCTCTGGTCGGTGCATGCGGACTTCGGCTCCTCTGGATTGCAACCATATTCCAGATCCCGCAGTTCCACACGCCGCAGGTCATCTACTATTCCTACCCGCTGACCTGGACGATCACAGCGCTGGCCCATGTCATCTGCTATCTGGTGATCTGGAAAAAGATCCGGAAGCGCCTGGCGGCAGAGGAGGCCAGAAGAAGGAGGGAGGCAGCATGACAGAAGCAGCAGAAAAGCAGCCGCAGATCACGGCCATGCGTTCCATCGGCTATGTACGTTCGGATTTCCCTGCAAAATTCGGCATCCCGCGGCAGAGCGGCCTGGTGGACACCAGGGCGGAGGTGGTGCTTGTTCCGCCGTTCAACAAGCCGGAAGCAGTCAGAGGTCTGGAAGAGTTCAGTCATATCTGGCTTTTGTGGGAATTCTCCGAAAATATCCGGCTGGACGGCAGCTGGTCTGCCACTGTGCGGCCGCCCCGGCTGGGTGGCAACGAGAGAAAGGGCGTTTTTGCCACTCGATCGCCGTTCCGGCCCAATCCTATCGGACTGTCCTGTGTGAAGCTGGATCAGATCCGGATGGAGGCGGAGGGACCGGTGCTGCAGATCACCGGAGCGGACCTCATGAACGGCACGCCGGTCTATGATATCAAGCCTTATGTGGCCTATTCCGATTCTGTGCCCGATGCCGCAGGGGGCTTTTCAGACCGGGTGAGAGACTATCATCTGGATGTGGAGATCCCGCAGGACATTCTGGAGCAGATTCCGCAGGGGCAGCGGGATATCGTGAAAAAACTGCTGTCGCAGGACCCGCGTCCTTCCTATCAGGAGGATCCGGAGCGAATCTACGGGATGCCTTACGGCGGTATGGACATCCGTTTTCGGGTACGGGAAAGAACACTGACCGTGACCGGCGTGGAAAAGTTAAAAAAATAAATTTTGAAAAGAAGAATACTTGAAAATATAAGGCATCAGGGAAAATCGTTGATTTTCCCTTTTTTTGCGGGTAAGATGAGGCTGTAAATGAAACAGCAATCCGAGAAGAAACATTGGAAAGAGGATGAGAATATGATCATAGCACAGCAGAATGGAAGAACAGCCATCGGTGCACCGGACAAACTGTTCGGCGTATCTTCCAGAGCGAAAGAGCGGATCGCACAGATCGGAAAGGAAAACGTCATCGATTCCACGATCGGCGTTCTTCTAAATGATGAAGGCAGACTGGTCGTGCTGGATTCCGTCATGGAGGCCATTCATGCCCTGTCTCCGGAAGATTACGCGGCCTATGCGCCGATTCTGGGAACACCGGCTTATCTGGAAAGTGTAAAAAAAGCGGTTTTTCTGGATGAGATGCCGGAAAATACCTTTGTAGAGGCCTGCTATACACCAGGCGGCACCGGCGCGATCCGCAATGCGATCTCCGGATATACCCGGCCGGGAGACAAGATCCTGACGTCAGACTGGCACTGGAATCCGTATAATCTGATCGCCAGGGAACTGGGCAGGGAAGTGGCGACTTACACACTGTTTGATGAGGAAAATAAATTCAACGGGACATCTTTCCGGGAAACACTCGGCGAGATCCTGGCAGGTCAGGATGAGATCGTGATCCTGATCAATACGCCGGCCCATAATCCGACCGGATACACCTTTACGGAAGAAGATTGGAATCAGGTGCTGGATGCGGTGAAAGCATATCCGGAAAAAAAGATTGCTCTGGTCGTGGACATTGCGTATCTCGACTTCTCCGGCGATGCCGTGGAATACCGGTTCTTCCTGAAAAAGCTAACCGGTCTGCCGCAGAATATTCTGCCGATGATTGCATTCAGCGCATCCAAAGGGTATACCATGTACGGTATGCGCTGCGGCGCCCTGCTCTGCATGGCGCCTTCCGCAGAGATCGCCAGGGAATTCCGTGATGTGATGAGCGTCGAATGCCGGGCAAGCTGGTCGAACGGCAACCGGGCCGCCATGACGGTTCTGGCTTCGATTCTGCAGAATCCGGAACTGAAACAGAAGGTGGACGAAGAGAGAGAATACTACAAAAAGATTTTGCGGGAAAGAGGGGACGTCTTCATGGAAGAGGCCGGGAAAGCCGGACTGCAGACCTGCCCGTATGATTCCGGATTTTTCGTGACGATTCCTTGCAGCAATCCGGAAAGAGTCGGCGAGATACTCCAGTCCTTCAATATTTTCACGATTCCTCTCGGACCGGGCGTGCGGGTATCTGTCGCCTCCAATACGGTGGAGGAATGTAGAAGGATGCCTGCAAAAATAAAAGAAGCAATCCAACTCTGTAAATGATAAACCTACTCAAAAAGACAGAAGCCGCACAGAAATCCTTCGGTGCGGTTGCTGTTTTTTGCTGACAAATCTCTGGTTTTGTGGTATATTTTTATAGGGATCACGGTGAAATATGTGATCCGCAGAATTGGAGACATTTATGAGAAGTTTAGATGAAGTTGACAGAAAAATACTGAACCGGCTCCGTCAGAACGGGCGCATTTCCCTGAAAGAACTTTCGGCAGAGGTTTTTCTGACCATGCCGGCCGTTTCCGCGCGCATCGAGAAACTGGAGCGGGAGGGCTACATCCGGGGATACCATGCGGAAGTCAACCTGGAGAAGCTGGGATATGGCATCAAGGCATTCATCCTGATCACGGTGAAGCCGGAAGACAATAAAGAATTCTATGAATTTGTCCGTCAGGAACGCTGCATTCTGGAGTGCAACCACATTACGGGCAATTATTCCATGATACTGAAAACCGTTTTTTCCTCTACAACGCTTCTGGATGAATTCCTCGGACGTCTGCAGAGATTCGGGAAGACGGAGACCCATGTGGTGTTCTCCACACTGATGGAGCGGTATTAAGGCGGTAAAAGCGGTATTAGAAAAGCACAGGAGGAAAAGAGAATGAAAGACCCGATTGGAATTATCGGCGGAATGGGACCGATGGCATCCCAGCTGTTTTATAAAATGGTTACCGAGCATACTGCGGCAGAGAAAGATCAGGATCATATCAATCTGATTCTACTGTCGGATGCGTCTATGCCGGACCGGACCGGCGCGATCCTTGCGCATCAGTATGAGGGACCGTACAATCAGCTGCTGGAGGATGCCCGCTTCCTGGAGAAGGCAGGCTGCAGGGCGATTGCCATTACCTGCAACACAGCGCATTTCTTCGCCGATATGATTGCAGATCAGATCGGGATTCCGATCCTTCATATGATTCGAGAAACGGCGGCAGCGGCTGCGGCAGAATGCGGAAAAGGGGAGAAGATCGGCATTATGGCGACTGACGGCACGGTGCAGACCGGGCTGTATCAGAAGGAGCTGGAAGCACAGGGCATGGTTCCTTTCACACCGGCGCCGGAGATTCAGAAGGAAGTGATGCATCAGATCTATGATCGCATCAAGAACGGACAGAACTATGATCCTGAAAGCTGGAAGAAGATTGAAGCGGAATTCCGCCAGGCGGGCTGCAGAAAGGTCCTGCTGGCCTGTACGGAACTCTCTGTCATCAAGGCAGATGAAGGACTGGCTGACTGGTTCATGGATCCGATGGAAACTCTGGCGAAAAAGGTGATTGCTTTCGCGGGGAAGGAATATCAATAGTACACAACGCCGGAAACGGCGAATTCGGCAAGGGGGCCGACCCATGAACGGAAAATGTCTGTTCATGGGCCGACCCCCTTGCATTGTATTTCTGCATTCTTTCTGCACTTTTGTGCATGGATCGCCGGTTCATCCGCGGATCCCGGGATGCGCCCGGGATCCGCTTAACCATTTCTGGAAATTTTGCATTTCAGGTTAACCGATTCTGGCTTCTGCCGCCGCTGCCGTTTCTTTTTTTAACCATCTGGCTGAAAAAGCTGCAAAGTGGTTAACTTTTTTGGCTCTTTTCGCGGCGCACGGCACCCGTCAGCCTCCGCTTTTCCCATTCACGTTAACCCGTTTTTTCGTTTTTGCAAATTCGGTTCACTGCGTTCACTGCATTAACTGCATAGAACCGGGCGCATGACAGAAAAAGCTGCCGCATTCAGGTTTCCCGTTCATGCGGCAGCCCCGTACAGCGCCTGCGTACGCCGCTGCGCATGGCGCGTCTGCGAGAGATGACGTGTCGGTGCGTCGGTGCGTCGCTACGTCGCTGCGATATTGAGCGTCTGTGCGATATTGCGCGAAATGCGGAAAATCTCTTTACTTCTGACATTCCGCCAGCAGCTCCGCACTGACATGGCGAATGAGATCTTCGAATTCCGGCACACTGGTGTCATGACCGGCAAAGCAGGCTACAAACGGCTGCTTCGCATAGAGCAGGCCCACATCGTTCGTCAGATTTTCATCTTCGCCGGTTTTGTGCGCGACCGGCACCTCATCACAGATGATGCCGCAGATTTTATGATTGATCTGCTGCAGGAACAGGACGTCTTCAATTTCTCTGGAGACCGGCTCGCTGACGAAGGTTCTGCGATAGATCTTTTCCAGCAGCATGCCCATCTCCTTCGGGACAATATAGTTCTCGATGCCGGCAGCGGAAGCCTCCGAATCGAAAAGGAGACGGTTGAGCTTCGTGCCTTCCAGACCGATCTGCCGGAATTCTTCCGCAAAAGCAGGAATGCCGAACCGCCGGATCAGAAGATTTGTGGCGGCATTGTCGCTGATGGAGATCATCAGCCGGCAGAGTGTGCGGATATCCACATCCAGTTCGTCCGTAAAAAGCGTCAAGGCGCCGCAGATCGGAAGTTTATCCTCCTGCGCGACATGAATCTTTTCCTCCATGCTGCATTTTCCCTCACTTGCCCATTTAGAGATGCACATGAAAACCGGCAGCTTGATCACGCTGGCTGCCAGATAAGGCTCGTTTTCCTGATAGCCCAGTTCTTCTCCTGTGATCAGGTTTTTATAATAAAATCCGGTATGACCGGACTGCTGTTTCATCCGCCCCAGAATCGAATTTTTTAATGCTGTATCCATACAATTACTCCTTTTTTTGTGATATTGCCGGCAATCGGCCGGGAAACTAACGTCTGACCGAACGACCCAGGCGGTCATTCACAATCTGGTCATCTTTCAGTGCGACCTCCCCGCCGATCAGAACCCAGTCGAAGCCTTCTGACGGGAGCTGCCCGTTTTCATAGGTCGCCCGGTCTGTCACACGATCCAGGTCAAAGATTACGATGTCTGCGTCGCTGCCGGGCAGAAAATTTCCTTTATGCGGCAGGTTCAGCCGGTCTGCCGCCATGGTGGTCATTTTCCGGACCCCGTCAGACAGGCTGATCTTTCCGGTGCGAATGTATTCCCGGATGAATTTCGGGAAACTGCCGGATGCTCTCGGATGTCCCATTCCTTCGGTGCGGATACCGTCGCTGCCGATCATGACCAGAGGAGACAGCAGCGCCGTTTCCACATCCTCTTCCTTCATAAAATAACCGACCGTACCGGTTCCCGGGGCATCCCGGCGAAGTTCCTCAAAAATCTCTTTCGTGCAGCGCTGTCCGGCATATTTGCCGTTTACGATCAGGATGCTGTCATAATCCGCCTGATAGCTTTCCAGAAAACCGTCATCATACGTGGTCTCTCCGATTCCGGTGCTGAATGCATCATACGGATAACAGTCGCAGAGCATATCGATCCCCATGGAACGATACCCTTCGATATTACTGAGAAGCTGCTTCATCTGGCCGTAGCCTCCCATGCTTCCGATATGAGAAAACTGCACTTTCACCTTTCCTTCCTGTCCCATTCTGGCAAGTTCATCCGCAGCGTCAAACACACCGGTCACATCTTGCCGCACATGGGAAGAAACCAGTTTGTCATCCTTCTGGCAGAGACGTGCAAGGGCGATGATCTCGTCCCATGTGGAGCCGGGAACATATTTCACACCGAAAGAAACCCCCAGACAGCCGTGATCCAGACAGTACCGGCAGTCAGCAGTCATTTCCGCGATATCCTCCTTACGGATCGGCCGGTATTTGTCATGGCGCCCCCGGAAATTGCGGAGCCAGGTGTGGCCGGCAAGAAGACCGATATTGACCGGCGCGCCGTCCCGGTCTGTGGTATCAAGGAACTTTACAGGGTCGCACACATTATCGCCGCAGTTTCCGCCGATATCCAGAGTGACACCCATGTGAAGGGCGGAATGGGACATGCTGGTGCAAATCGTATCTGTTACCTCGTCATACTCATCCTCGTGCATATGAATATCGATGAAACCCGGGCAGACGATTCTACCGTCCGCGTCGATCACCAGATCGGCTTCCGGCTCTTCTGCAGTAAGGGCGGCGATTTTGCCGCCCTCCACATACAGGTTCATTTTCTGATCGATGTTTTGTTTCGGGTCAACGACATGCCCGTTTTTGATTAAAACGCTTTTCAAAATTCAGAACCCTTTCATAATTATATTTTTTTCCATTATATCACATTATCTGGGGTTTGTGGTGAATCTTATTCAATTCCTTCCCCTTTATAATCCTGCCCGCCGTTTTTCTTCTTGAAGTATGCATAGAAGAAGAGACCGATGACAGGAATGGCAAGTCCTTCGATGGAAGCCAGAGGTGCTTCGATGAAGTTGTTCACCAGCAGAATTCCGAAGAAAATGATCGTAAGGATAACGGTCGGAATGCCGCCCCATACTTTGTACGGACGCTCCAGATCCGGATATTTCTTTCTGTAGATAATCACAGCACCGATGCACAGAACATTCAGAAGTGCAGAAAGGGTGATCAGCAGATCCGTCAGACTCTGCAGGCTGTTGAATACCACCAGCAGGATCGCCATCGCAGAAGATGCCAGGGTCGCTGCGACAGGAACACCGCTCTTTTCATCGATTTCCGCCAGCTTTTTCGGGAAGAATCCTTCCTTCGCCATAGCGTAGTAAGTTCTCGGGAATACCAGGACATCGCCGTTTACTGTGCCCAGAATACCGATGGTCATGCCTGCCAGAATCAGACCCTTGCCGAATCCGCCCATGAGCTTTTCTGCTACTGCATTTCCCAGGTAAATATCGCCGCTCTGCACCATCGGGATAATCGTATCGGCCGGGAGAACTCTATAGATGGCGAACTGGAACAGGGTATAAACCAGAGTGATGAAGCCCAGAGAAATGATGATGGCCAGAGGCAGATCTCTCTTCGGGTTTTTCATTTCTTCACCGACTGTGTTCAGATTGGTCCAGCCTTCATAAGCCCACAGAGAAGCGAAGGTCGCGAAACCGATCATGGAGATGGCACCTGTGATGCCGCCGCCTTCCGCGCGGGTTCCCTCCATAGACAGGCTCAGGTCCACAGACTGGTCGCCCAGGAACAGGCCCATGAGGATGATCAGAATCAGCGGAATGACCCTGGCAACCATCGTGAAGTTCTGGAATACAACGCCGAGCTTGGCACCACGGAGGTTGATCGCTGTGAAGACCAGAATGATCAGGATTGCGATGATTTTGATGGCTAGATCGGAAAGTCCTAGCGTTCCTTTGAAGCCCGTTACTGCTGCCATTGCCAGGGCGGCGATGGAACCGGAGCAGGTCAGAACGAAGCAGGAAAATCCGTTGATAAAGCCTAGTGCCGGATGATAGGCTTCACTGAGATAAATGGTCATGCCGCCGGCAATCGGACGGGAGGCACCCAGTTCTGCGAAGCAGAGCCCGCCCAGGATAGAGATTACGCCGCCGATGATCCAGCAGAGCAGTGCGAGACCGAAGCTGTAGTCTACACGTTCCAGCACATAACTGCCCAGATAGTATACGCCGGAACCGATGGTCATGCCGGCCACCAGACTGATACCGCCGAACAGGCCGATTACTTTTTTAAAATGGCCGTTCTGTTTCTTTTCTTCCATGAAGAACTCCTTTCTCAGCGTCCTTCCGAAAGCCGGACAGGCCGCTGGATAAAAACGTGGATTATAAATTACAGAAACTAAACAGAGCAAAAAATGTGCCATATGTAAAAACAGTGAAATACTGTGGAAAATTGACATATTTCTCAGGAAAAACGTTCCGATTTCCGAAAAGCGGTACGAATTTCCGAACTTTAAATAAAAAGAACTTGCTATTTGTGAAAAAATAGTGAATAATAGAGAAAGAAATATACGGATAGAACATTGCGGCGCAGCAAAACGCTCAATTCACATGGAAAGGAGAACCCATGGATGAGAAAAATATTCTGATTCTTACAGAGGAAAACAGACTTGTATTTCTGGGAGAAAACCTGATTTCCCGTGCGGTCAGAAAACAGATGGAGGAGCCGATGGGGTACGGGAGAGGTAGAGCAGAAGAGAAAGATCTTTTTCTCTTCCTTTTTCCGAAAATGGAACGGGTGCAGAAGGAAGAGCGCCATGCGGCAGAACGTGCAGGCGGCGTTCTACTGCCTGCAGAGGGAACCGCAGTGCTGGCAGGTGTTCTCGGCGCGCCTGGGGCGGTCAGCCTGCTGAAGACGGAAACGGCCCTGGAGGCGCGAGAGCAGCAAGAACAGAAGGGAGAAACGGATGGTGGAACCGCAGAAGAGATTCTTCTACATACCGTTTTCTGCGGCCAGAGTCTGCGCATTGTCAGAAATCCCGGGACAGAAGCATATGGCATGCAACACTATCAGATCTGTTTCGGACGGCAGAAGATCAACGTTTCTTCTGACGCTGACTTTGCACTGATTTTGCTCCGGGACGGCTGCATCCGGTATTTCCGGACGGAGAATCCTCAGACGCGAAAAAACAGTGCAGCGCAGGTCCTGGAAGGAAAACCCTTTGATGCATTCTGGGATGCAGAACGGATGAAAAAAGATTCGCCGCCTGCAGAAACCGTCCTGGAACCGGCGCTGGCAGAAAAGCTCTGCGGTGCGGAAAAGAATACCGGCAGCTTCTATCTGTCCCTGCAGGGCACGGGACAGTATGTCAGACCGATCCGGGATTCAGGAGATCCGCGGGATTTCCGGACTGCTTGGCAGATCTTCAGTGAAGAGGAAATGCTGCAGCGGATCCGCCATGATTCGCACATCTATGCCAGGATGCGGCAGGAAGAAGCGCAGATGAAAATGAAAGGCGGATACAGCTTCGGACTGTGGGGGAGCGATCCGAAGATTGACCGGATCCGGTATCTCCTGCAGAAGGGGGCAGCGACCAATACGACCATTCTTCTGACGGGAGAAAGCGGCACTGGAAAGACGTTTCTGGCGAAAGAAATCCATAAATGCAGCCGCCGCTCCGGCCGCCCCTTTGTTCACGTCAACTGCGCCGCGATTCCGTACAACCTGCTCGAAAGTGAGCTGTTCGGCTATGAAGAGGGCGCTTTTACCGGGGCCCGGAAGGGCGGACGGGCCGGATACTTTCAGATGGCGGATCAGGGCACGCTGTTTCTGGATGAGATCACGGAACTGCCGCTGCCCCTGCAGGGAAAACTTCTGGAAGTCCTGCAGAACCGGACGTACTTTCCGGTCGGCGCGGAAAAAAAGAAACGGGCCGATGTGCGTCTGATCGCCGCGACCAATAAAAACCTTCAGGAACTGGTGGAACAGAAACTGTTCCGGGAAGATCTGTACTACCGGATCAATGTGTTCCCCGTCGAGCTGCCACCTTTGCGGGAGAGACTGGATTCACTGCTTTCTGTCATTTCGGATCTTCTGCCGGAGATCTGCAGCAGGCTGGAGATCGGACCGCAGATCGTCAGCCCCCAGGCACTGGAGAAAATGCGCCAGTATCCGTGGCCGGGAAATATCAGAGAGCTGGAGAACGTGCTGGAAAAAGCATGCATCCTGTCTGACGGAAAGATTATTCAGCCGGAAGATATCGAACTGAACATTCAGCCGCAACAGACTCCGGGCCATGGAAAATCACTGAAAACCCAGCGGGAGAATTTTGAGAAGCGAGTCATCGAAAAGACGCTGAAAGCCTGCGGCGGATCCCGTCTGAAGACCGCGCAGTATCTGGAAATCGGGAAGACGAGTCTCTTTGAGAAGATGAAAAAATATGGAATTGAGGAAAAGGAAAGGGAGGACGACACGTATGATTATGACAGCAATGACTGACAGACTAGCTAATGTGGAGGGAAAGATCGGAGTCGCGTATATCGATCTTTCGACCGGGCAGCGGCTGTTCTGCGGAAATACGAAGGTGTTCCCGGCCTCCGGCATGGTGATGCTGATGGCACTGACAGAATGCTTCCGGGCGATGG
This sequence comes from Bacillota bacterium, assembly GCA_022770665.1. Classification (GTDB taxonomy): domain Bacteria; phylum Bacillota; class Clostridia; order Peptostreptococcales; family Anaerovoracaceae; genus RGIG7179. Next base: position 10,025 of record JALEHL010000017.1, on the reverse strand, counting down.
AGGAAGGCAGAATCCGAAAGGACCAGACCTACCGACTCGATCTGAATTCGGTGAAAATTGAGACCCGCGCCTCTTTTGGCGTACTGAATCATCTGCATGACGGAATCGAACTGACCGTGGAGGATCTGTATACTCTGATGATCACGGTCAGCGACAATCTGGCTTTTAATATCCTGACGGATCTTTTGGGCATGGACAGGATCAATGAAACATTCCGGTCCCTGGGCTACTCCAATATGCGGATCAACCGGAAGATCTACGATCTGGAAAAAATGGCCATGGGTGTGGAAAATACCGTTTCCGTAGAAGAAATCGCCTCGATCTTCGAGAGGATTTACAGAGGACAGCTGGTTTCCAGATCCGCCAGCCGGAGCATGCTGGAACTGCTGGAGCTGCATCAGCAGCATAATATTCTTCCTCATCCTTTTTCGGAGACCATGCGGATTGCCCATCAGACAGGCGTGGATGAGGATGTTCTGCTGGATGCCGGAATCGTTTCCGCGCAAAATCCGTTTGTTCTGAGTCTGGCTGCTTCAGATATGGATATGGGGATGGCAGAGACGGTTCTCCGGGATATCACCCAGATCTGCTATCTCGAGACCAGGGAGGAACATCAGGCGGACATAGAGAAAGCTTACAGGTCCTTACAGGGCCTGTAAGGACCTGTAAGAACCTGTCAGAACCTGTCAGAACCCGCCAGAACCCGCAGGCTCGCTTACCTGCGGCCGGATTCCTGCGCGGACTCTGCGTCGATTTCATCCAGTTTCTGGATTCCCGCATCTGTGATGGATGTCCCGCGACGCCCTTTCTCTATGCGGATCAGACCCTGGGCCTCCATATCGCTGAGGATGATCCGAAGCCTGCCGTCACTGATGATCGTGCCGTTCTGCTGCAGATGACGGAGCATTTCCGGTCGGCCGGTACTGTGGCTGGTGGAAGCACGGGTATAGAGAAGATTCAGAATATCGTACTGGATCCGCTGCTGGGAATCGATGCCGCGGATTCGCGGCGAGGCAGATACAGGAGACTGTACCGGCGCGTCTGCGGCGGATTGCTGGCAGGCAGACATACTGACAAGAGGCGGAAAACTGCCGAGCGCTTTGAAGAAGGTGGCGGCATTCTCCAGCTCCCGCACATTGCCGGGCCAGTCATAGGCGCTGAGCTGCGCTTTTTCCTCTTCCGTGATCCGGTGAAAATCTGTGCCGGTGAAGTGTTTCAGCAGAGGAATGATATCTTCACGCCGCGCACGCAGCGGCGGAATCTCCAGAGGAATGACGCAGAGACGGTAGTAGAGGTCCTGACGGAATTTTCCTTCTGCCACCATGCGCTTCAGATCCTGATTGGTCGCTGTGATGACCCGGACGTCCACGTCGATGATCTTGTCGCTGCTGATACGCATGATCTGCTTTTCCTGAAGAACCCGAAGAAGCCGGGACTGGAGACCGGGAGAAATGTCACCGATCTCATCCAGAAAGATGGTCCCGGTGTTTGCCTGCTCGAACAGACCCGGTTTTCCTTTTTTCTGCGCGCCGGTAAATGCGCCGGGCTCATAGCCGAACAGTTCACTTTCCAGAAGGTTTTCCGGCAGAGCGGCACAGTTGATTGCCAGAAACGGTCTGTTTTTTCTCTGGGAAAAGTTATGAATCGACTGGGCAAACAGCTCCTTGCCGGTTCCGCTTTCTCCGCAGAGGAGAACTGTATAGTCTGTCAGTGCGGCCTTTTTCGCCGTAGCGATGCACTGATTCATCGCTTCTGACTGACAGATGATGTCACGGAAAGAATATTTTGCATAGATCCCTTTTTGATGAAGCCTGCGGTTCAGCTGGTTCTCCGCTTCATGAATCTCATGTTCATCCTGCAGGGAAATGATATATCCTAGCTTCTGCTCATCCATGCCCAGAGAGATTCGGTCCAGAAGGTAATTGGAGTCTCCTACCGTGAACAGAAAGTTGCGGCACTCTTCTTCCGGCAGAGCAGACAGCGCTTCGGATGCTTTTCCTTTGAAAATATTCCGGGCTTTCTGGTTTTCAAAGAGCAGGCTGCCCTGTGCGTCGAAAGCCAGAATCGCGAAACCGGAATCGGAGATCAGCTCATTGAGAATCAGACTTTTCGTGTAACTTTCCAGATAACTATTATGGGCATACGTGTTCGGCTCTACGACATTCTGAAGGTGACGAATCAGATTCGAATTCACCGTTTCGTTTTCCAGATGCAGTACAGATACCAGCCGCATCAGCGTGTCGGAGCCGATCTGGCGGTAGCCGATATCGATGACATGTTTCACTTCCGGCGGAACCAGCCCGGTTTCCTGCGGTGTGACTGCATAGCGGATTTTCGAATAGCATCCGGAATCCTGTTCTTCCTGGCGATACGGGATCAGGTTGAAGTGAAAGATTCCCAGCTCGTAGAACATATACAGTGTTTCCATCGTGGATTCCGGAGTGTCATTCACCAGAAGCACATCCTCGTTTTTCGGGATCTGCAGCAGTTCGGGCAGATGTTTCCGGCTGATGCTTCGGGTGAGAACAATCAGATTCCCGGATTCCTCGATATAGGGCCGTATGCGGGTCAGAAGCTGCTTGCCGTTCAGAAGAAGGGCATCTGCATGAATTTTATCTCCCGGCTGAAGCTGATCAAAATAGCAGGGTTCGACTGTGACAAAGCCCTCGAAGATCTTCTGGATCTGCTGCTCGATGTATCGCATGGCTTCCCGGTTATCGGGGTTGCTATATATAATTGAAATTTTTTTCATTACAGTATCCTCCATTGCCAGAGATATCATAGCATAAATGGGGGAAAGAAGCAAGATAAACGGATTAAACAGGATATATTTCCATGCTTCTGGAAATATTGGGAAAATTCATTGCAGAAGTGGCGGTTTTTTGGGAATTCTGCCTGGATCATTTCGGAAAAAGCAATGAAATTAAAAATGGCATAAAACTTGCATAGATTAATATCGAAATATCGAAGTATAGATTAGAATTGTTTCGGCGGCGAGGACGGCGAAATGGAAAGGAGTGAATCGATATGGGGTTACCCGAAAACTGTAATCTGGATCTGCATTCGAAATGGAAACATGGTGTACGGAATCTGATCACGGATGTCCCGGGTGTGAAAGTAGGCAATGTGACCATCCATGACAGTGAAAAAGACATACATACGGGTGTGACGGCGGTCCTGCCGCACGAAGGAAATATTTTTCAGGATAAGGTCATGGCAGGGGTTTCCGTGATTAACGGCTTCGGCAAGAGTATCGGCCTGCTGCAGGTGGATGAGCTCGGCACCATAGAAACACCGATCATTCTGACAAACACACTGAGTATCGGCACGGCATGGAACGCACTGACGAAATATATGCTGGCGCAGAATGAAGATATCGGCGTATCCACCGGCACGGTGAACTGTGTGATCACGGAATGCAACGACGGGCGGCTGAACGATATCCGCGGCCTCCATGTGACAGAAGAGAACGTGCAGGAAGCGCTGCGGAGAGCCGATGCGGATTTTGAAGAGGGCGCGGTCGGCGGCGGCACCGGCATGGTATGTCTGGGCCTGAAGGGCGGAATCGGCTCCTCCTCCAGAATTGTCACGGTGGATGGAGAAAAGCATACCATCGGCGCGCTGGTGATGTCGAATTTCGGCGCGGCTGGGAATCTGGTCATCGGCGGAAAGCATTATGATACAAGCAAATATGACCAGTTCCCGAAAAAAGATGAAGGTTCCATCATCATGCTGATTGCCACGGATATTCCTCTGAGTGAACGGCAGCTGAAGCGGGTTTCCAAACGGGCGATGATTTCTCTGGGAAGAGTGGGATCCTACTGCGGTGACGGAAGCGGCGATATCGCTATCACCTTCACCACGGCGAACCGGATGAAACACTACAGCGAAAAAAACATTCTGGACACAAAGATGTTCTATGATGAAAATATCGACATGGTGTTCGAAGCGGCGGTAGAAGCGGTGGAAGAAGCCATCATCAGTTCTCTGTGGCATGCGGAAACGACAGAGGGCATCCGCGGCAGAAGAGTGCTGGGACTGCAGGATTTTATCAGAACATACGGCGAGTAAAGGGAGTGAAAGATCCATGGAACAGAAAAAGACTTATTTTATCAGTGCAGATATCGAGGGAATCACCGATGTGACCGACTGGTGCGAGACGGTGCCGGGCGGCGACGGCTATGAGGCGGCCTGCGAGCAGATGACCCGTGAAGTGGCGGCGGCCTGTGAAGCGATTCTGGAGGCCGGACATGATGTGGTTGTCCGTGACGGACACGACAGTGCCAGAAATATCAGCCATCGCATGCTGCCCAGAGGCGTGAAGCTGATGCGGGGATGGGCCTGCCATCCGGGTTCCATGATGGCCGGAGTGACGTCGGACTATGCGGGCGCGATCTATATCGGATATCATGCGCCGGCAGGAAGCAACGGCAGCCCGCTGGCCCATACGGTGGAATATGATCTGATTAAATGGCTGAAGATCAATGGAAAGCTTTCTTCCGAATTTACGATGAATAAACTGTATGCGGCAGGACAGGGCGTTCCTTCGATTTTTCTCAGCGGCGATGCGGCGATCTGTGAGATGGCGAAGGAAGAAGTGCCGCAGATCATCACGGTGGCAGTGAAGGACTGCCGCGGCAATTCCACCTTCAATCTCCATCCGGATGATGCCTGCCAGATGATTAAGGACGGCGTGGCGAAAGCGATCCGGGCGCAGATCCCGGTTCCAGAAGTTCCGGAAAAGCTGGTGATGGACGTCTGCCTGTGCCGCCATCAGCAGGTGCGGTCTGCGCAGGTGAATCCGAATGTGGAAAAACTGGACGAGTTCACCGTGCGCTATACAGCGAAAACACCGGCGGAACTGAACATGATGCGGGAATTCATCATGGGATAGAACCACCGGATAGAACCGGATAGAACCGGGAAGAACCGGATAGAACCGGGAAGAACCGGTCCGGAGAAGAAAATAAAAAAGTAAAATCAGAAAAGAGCCGGACGGGGATCAGTCCAGAAGGGACTGCTCCAGTACCGGTTCTTTTTTGAAAATTCCTGCAGAACCCCTTGATTGCGGAAGGCATTCTGCGTTATAGTAGAGAAGTGGGGCAGTATACAGAAATACCGCTCCGGCGACGACGCAGAAAAGTGCAAGAAGGAGAAGAAACAATGAAGTTTACAAAGATGAATGGTGCAGGAAATGATTTCATTATTATAAACAACATGAAAGAAGGAATCCCGCAGGAGGCATTTCCCACTCTGGCGAGGCAACTGTGCCACAGACGGCTGGGGATCGGCGCAGACGGATTCATGGTGGTGGAGGCACCCCTGCAGGACGGCGATTACCGGATGCTCTTTTTTAATGCAGACGGAACCATGGGCGAGATGTGCGGAAACGGCGCACGCTGCATTGCACGCTACGGCTATGAAAACGGTCTGGCCGGCGAGGTGCAGCGGATTGAAACCACTGCAGGACTGGTCACAGGGTGGCGGCTGTCGGAACAGCAGTATCGCGTGATGCTGAACCCGGTGACGACGATGCAGCTGGATCTGCCGCTGGAGGCCCAGGGAAAAACGTGGAGCTGCTCCTATGTCGAACTGGGAGACCCGGGAATTCCCCATGTGGTCGTTCACATCCCGGGCCTTCGAAGCCAGTGGATCGATGACGGGGAGAAAGCGGAAGAACTCCGCACACTGGGCCGCACTTTGCGATCCCATCCGGCCTTTCCGAAGGGAGCCAATATCAATTTCTATGATATCACCGGAAAGGACCAGGCAGAGGAACTGACCTACGAACGGGGTGTGGAAGACTTTACTCTCGCCTGCGGAACCGGAACGGGTTCGGTGACAGCGGTACTGACGGAGAAAGGACTGGTCAGCGGGACCGGTGTGAAAATCAGGGTGCCGGGCGGACTGCTGCAGGTTTCCATCGAGAAGAAAGACGGAACGATGATTCCGTATCTGACCGGCCCGACCTGCGTGGCAGCGACCGGCGAAGCGGGCGGCGACCTCCTTCGCCAGCCGGCCCTGGAGACAGAAAAAGCCGGTGCGGAAGCGTCCGGCGGCAGAGAAGCAGAGAACAGAAACAGAAATATCACCATCATAGGAATGGCCGGTGCCGGCAAGTCCACCACCGGCGTCGTAGTGGCAAAGATCCTGAAGAAAGAGTTTATCGACGGAGATCTGCGGATTCAGACGGTCACCGGCAGGAAACTGCAGGATATCATCAACCAGGATGGAAATGAGGCATTCCGCGAAATCGAGCGGCAGGTGCTCTGCAGTATCGATGCGGAAAACGCGGTGATCGCACCCGGCGGAAGTGCAGTCTATTATCCGGAGGCTATGGCCCATCTGAAGGAACAGGGCGTGGTGGTTTATCTCCATGTCCCACTGCCGGAAATCCAGCGCAGGCTGACCAACCTGACGACCCGGGGCATCACTTTGAAAAAGGGGCAGACCATCGCGGATCTGTACCAGGAGCGTCTGCCGCTCTATGAAGAATATGCGGATATCCGGATCGATACCGAAGGCTGTACCCTGGAACAGACGGTCGAGAAAATCGTAAGGGCGGTAAAAGAGTATAAAAGATGAAGAAAAAGAACGAGAAAGAGCAGAAGAAAGAACTGGATCTTCTGGACAAGACCAGATCACCCAATCAGATCGTCTGGGCGCTTGCCTGGCCGACCATCGTCGAGCAGCTGCTGATGACGGTGGTCACATATGTCGATGCCGCAATGGTAGGAAGTGTCGGCGTCAATGCGACCGCCGCAATCGCGGTGAACACCTCGGTGATCTGGCTGATTCAGGGACTGATGACGGGACTTGGTGTCGGCGCCTCCGTTCTGGTGGCCACGAAAATCGGGGAAAAGAAACTGGAGCAGGCCCAGGCGATTCTCATGCAGTCCATTCTGGCCATGATCATTCTGGGAATTGCCGTCATGCTGGCCGGTGAACTGATACTGGCCCCGAATCTGCCCCGGTGGATGGGGGCGGAAGAAGCGCTTCTGGCACCGGCAGGGCAGTATATGCGCATTGTTGCGGCAGCCTTTCCGTTCCAGGTTTTGCTGGCGGTGGGCTGCGCGATCATCCGCGGCGCGGGGGACACCAGGACCCCGATGTTCTATAACATTCTGAGCAATGTCGTGAATATCATAGGAAACTTCCTATTTATTTATGAGCCGAGGACCATTCATATTTTCGGCTTTTCCCTCAAAATCTGGGGTGCCGGCATGGGCGTGGGCGGTGCGGCACTGGGGACTGCCGCGGCGTTTTTCATTTCCGGTATGCTGACGCTGCGTCACCTGCTGAGCAGGAAGAGCATCGTTTCTGTGCCGGGAGGGAAATCCCTGAGACCGGACAGTGTGATCCTGAAACAGATCGTGCGGCTTGGACTGCCGGCCGCCTTTGAAAGGGTGACCCTGTCTTCCGGGCAGATGGTCATCACAGCGCTGGTGACCGGCATGGGAAGTTCCGTGCTGGCGGCACATCAGCTGGCCACCACAGCGGAATCCATCTGCTACATGCCCTGTTTCGGCTTCAGCGTGGCAGCGACCACACTGGTGGCACAGTCCATCGGGGCAGGCGAAAAGGAAATGGCGAAAAACTATGCAGGAATCTGCATTCGCTACGGCATCGGCATCATGCTGATCAGCGCCGTGCTGATGTTCACCTTTGCGCCGCAGATGATCTGGCTCTTTATCCGGGATACTGCGGTCATCTCTCTGGGCGCGGCCATGCTGCGGATCGAAGCGTTTGCGGAACCGTTTGTCGCTGTAACCAATGTGATCTGCGGCGTGCTGAAAGGCGGCGGAGACACCCGCTGGCCGTTCTATATCTCCATCATCGGCATGTGGGTCGTGCGCCTTACGCTGGCTCTGATCGCAATCCGGGGATTCGGCATGGGACTGGCCGGAATCTGGGTGCCGATGGCCATCGACTGGACCGTCCGGATGCTGATCTGCCTGTGGCGGTACAAAGGGGAAAAATGGCTGCATATCTGGGAAAAAGAACATCAGGAAGCCGCATAGTGCAAACGGCAGATTTTGTGAAAAAACTGGCGCTCGAAAATACATCGTGATAAAATAAAGATAGGCAATCTGGAAAGACGAGATAAAACCAAGGAGGAATTCGAAATGAGAAAAGTAGTAGCAACAGAAAAAGCACCGGCCGCCATCGGCCCTTACGCACAGGCGAATGTGATCGGGAATCTGGTTTTCACTTCCGGCCAGCTGGGCATGGATCCTGCCACCGGGAATCTGGTGGAAGGCGGCGTGCAGGCGCAGACGCACCAGGTTTTCACCAATCTGAAGGCGGTTCTGGAAGAAGCCGGATCCGGCCTTGACAAAATCGTCAAGACCACCTGTTTCCTGCAGGATATGGGGGATTTCGCGGCAATGAACGAAGTCTATGCGTCCTATTTCGAAGGGGCATTTCCATCCCGTTCTGCAGTGGAAGTGGCCAAGCTCCCGAAAGGCGGTCTCATTGAGATCGAGGCGGTGGCTTATCTGTAATGGAAAAAAAGAGAGACTATCATAAACCGATCCTTTCGATCTTTCTGTCCTATTTCGGACCCCATAAGAAGCTGTTCCTGCTGGACATGAGCTGCGCGTTTCTGGTGGCTGCCATCGATGTGGCATTTCCTCTGGTGAGCCGGTACTGCATGTACGAGCTGCTCCCGGAGAAGATCTACACCACTTTTTTCGTGCTGATGGCCGTGGCAGCAGCAGCGTTTGCGGTGCGGGCAGTCCTTCACTATGTCATTACCTATCTGGGTCATACCTTCGGCATCCGGGTAGAGGCCGATATCCGAAATGACCTGTACCGGCATTATCAGGAACTGGAATTCGACTTTTTCGATCAGAACCGGACCGGAAAGCTGATGAACCGGCTGACCGGGGATCTGTTTGAGATCACGGAGCTGGCCCACCACGGACCGGAGGATCTGCTGATTTCCTTTGTGACCATTGCAGGAGCGCTGGCGGTGATGTTCCGTGTGGAATGGCGTCTGGCACTGGTGGTTCTGATCATCATTCCGGTTTTTATCGCGGTGATCATGTTCTGCCGACGCGCCATGATGACGGCTTCGGCACAGGTGAAACAGAAAATGGCGGATATCAATGCGGACATTGAATCCACGATTTCCGGCATGAAGACCTCCAAGGCGTTCGACAACCAGGAAGTGGACTACGCGCGGTTTGACCGGTCCAATAAAAAGTTCAGGGGATCCAAGGAAGAATTCTATAAAGCCATGGGGCGGTTCAACGCGTCGCTGGAATTCTTCATCTGCATTCTGCAGGTGGCGGTCATCGCTTTCGGCGGATACCTGATTATGGGTGACCGGCTGAACTATATCGATCTGCTGACGTTCACCATGTATATCACCACCTTCGTGAATCCGGTCCGGAAGCTGGCAAACTTCGCGGAACTGTTTATCAGCGGGTTTGCAGGTCTGCGCCGGTTCGTGGAGATCATGTGCATCGAGCCGAGCGTGCAGGATGCGCCGGATGCGGAGACGCTGACGGATGTGAAGGGACATATCTGCATGGATCATGTGAGCTTCGGCTACCGGGACGGCATCGAGGTGCTGAAGGATGTATCCCTGGACATCGCGCCGGGAGAGTGCATCGCCGTGGTCGGCCATTCCGGCGGCGGCAAGAGCACGCTGTGCCAGCTGATTCCGCGGTTTTATGATGTGGAGGAGGGAAGTATCTCCATTGACGGCAAAGATATCCGTCAGGTGACCAAGAGCTCACTGCGGAGCAGCATCGGCATCGTGCAGCAGGATGTGTTCCTGTTTGCGGATACCATCCTGGAGAACATCCGTTACGGCAGGCCGGACGCCTCTTTTGAAGAAGTGGAGGAAGCGGCAAGACGTGCACGGATCTATGACGATATCTGCGCCATGCCGGAAGGCTTCGATACGTACGTCGGTGAGCGGGGCACCCTTCTGTCCGGCGGGCAGAAGCAGAGAATCTCCATCGCACGGATTTTTTTAAAGAATCCTTCCATCCTGATTCTGGACGAGGCAACTT
>JALEHL010000149.1 GCA_022770665.1 Bacillota bacterium | reverse complement strand
CCGCCGTACTTTCTCAGATCCAGGTACCACCAGTAGTCCTCTTCCTTCAGACCCAGCTCTGCCATCCGTGCCGTCAGCACATCATAGCGTTCTTCTCTCTGGGATCCGCCGATGATCTCACCCACACCCGGAACCAGCAGGTCGCAGGCAGCAACCGTCTTTCCGTCGTCGTTGAGACGCATGTAGAAGGCCTTGATATCCTTCGGATAGTCGGTGACAAAAACCGGCTTTTTAAAAATCTCTTCCGTCAGATACCGCTCATGCTCCGTCTGAAGATCGATGCCCCATGCCACAGGATACTGGAACTCCTTGCCGGACTTCAGCAACAGATCCACTGCTTCCGTGTAAGTCACACGACCGAAATCGGAGTTTACGATATGGTTCAGGCGGTCCAGCAGCCCCTTGTCCACGAAGCTGTTGAAGAACTGCATCTCTTCCGGTGCATTCTCCAGCACATAGTTGATGATATACTTGATCATGGCTTCTGCCACTTCCATATCCCGTGCCAGGTCCGCGAAGGCCATTTCCGGTTCAATCATCCAGAATTCGGAGGCGTGCCGTGCCGTATTGGAATTCTCCGCGCGGAAGGTCGGTCCGAACGTGTAAATATTCCGGAATGCCAGTGCGAATGCCTCCGCTTCCAGCTGTCCGCTGACCGTCAGATTGGTCTCCTTGCCGAAGAAATCCTGGCTGTAGTCGACTTTCCCATCCTCCGTCCGCGGCAGATCCTCCAGCGGCAGCGTGGTGATGTGGAACATTTCTCCTGCACCCTCGCAGTCGCTGCCGGTGATAATCGGAGTATGGACATAAACAAAATCCTGTTCCTGGAAAAACTTGTGAATCGCAAAGGCCACCAGAGAACGCACCCGGAATACCGCCGCGAAGGTATTGCTTCTCGGTCTTAAATGGGCGATTTCCCGCAGGAACTCCATGGAATGCCGTTTCGGCTGCAGCGGATAATCCGGTGTGGAGGTTGCTTCCACGCTGATCTCCCTTGCTTTGATCTCAAACGGCTGTTTCGCCTGCGGCGTCAGGACCACGATGCCTTTTACCGCCAGCGCAGTGGCAACATATGCTTTGCTGATCTCCTCGAAATTATCCAAGAACTCTTCTTCATACACCACCTGCACGGACTTGAAGAAGCTCCCGTCGTTCAGCTCAATGAAGCCGAACTTATTGGAGCTGCGGTTGTTTCGCACCCAGCCCCGAATGAGAACCTCCTGATCGGCGTATTCTGCCGTATTTCTGAACAGTTCTCTTAACAAAATCTCTTTCATCTCTACTCTTCCTCTTTTTCGCTTTTTGATTTCCGGCTGACATTCTCCCGTCGGATATCCAGACCGGAAACTCCCGTACCTTTTATTATAGTGTACCCGCCGTCCGGAAGTCAACACGAATCTTGACATTCGAAATATCTCCGCCTATAATAGTTTGTAATTTCCATGCATATTTCCATTGGAGGCTATTATGCGTGAAATACAGTATCTTACTTTGGAATAGCTGATGGAGGAAAACACCAGATTCCGCCAGACCTTCCTGCTGGGTAACGCCCAGGATCTTACTGCAATGACAGGCTGCACTGCGATTATCGCCCCTGCCGGCGCTGTCTGCGGCGTAGATGTGCGGGGAGGTTCTCCCGGTACCCGCGATACCGATGCTCTGAACCCGCTCTGCAACCGCCAGACAGTTCACGGGATTCTGTTATCCGGAGGCAGCGCCTTCGGGCTGGACGCAGTCGGCGGCCTGATGAAGCTGCTGGAGGAAAAAGGGATCGGCCGTGATGTAGGTGTCACCGTCGTGCCGAATGTCTGCAGTGCCGTCCTTTTTGATCTGAAATGCGGAGACTTCCGGATCCGTCCCGATGCATCCATGGGCAAAGCCGCCGGAAACGCCGCGTTCCTGCATCAGCCGTTTCTCAGCGGGAATTATGGAGCTGGTACCGGTGCTACCGTAGGGAAACGGAATGGAGCAGAAAACGCCATGAAAGGCGGACTGGGGAGTGCCGTGTGCCGCTGCGGCAGGCTTTATGCTGCCGCGATCTTCGCAGTCAACTGCGTCGGTGATGTGATAGAGCACGGAAGGATTCTCGCCGGAGCACGAAAAGCCGGGAGCATGGATTTTGCGGGAAGTGAACAGCTGATCTTGCAGTCTGCAGAAGCAGAAAAAGATCTGTTCAGCATCCGTTCCGCGGCAGACCGTGAGTCTGAAGGGGAAGGGAATACCGTAATCGGGGTGATACTGACGAATGCTGACCTGAACAAGGCACAGTCAACCCGTCTTGCTTCCCAGGGGCACAATGCCATTGCACGTACGGTTTATCCGGCTCACTCTATCTACGACGGAGATACCGTATTTGCCATGGCTTCCGGAGAAGTCAGCGCATCGCAGGATGCCGTCGGGATCCTCGCAGCCCATGCTGCAGAAGAGGCGATTCTGGATGCCGTACGTTCCGCGCAGACGTGGGGGCCTTATCTCTCTGCTGCAGACCGGATGGCAGCGTATTCCACAAAAGCTCCCCATTCATCATGCCGAAGAACCTGTTTTTCTCAACCATAACAGATTCTGTCAGCAGTTCTCCCGGTCTATCTGATATGCCGCACACTCGAAAAAAAGCTGCAGTATCCATAGGGATATTCTGCAGCTTTTCAAAGGGTTAAAGCAGGAGTGGTTTTAAGTTGGGTTATTACTTCTCATCCAGTTCCATCTTGTTAAATCCGCATACATTCAGTAAAATTACAGACAGAATCGAACCAGCCAGAAATACGATCATTGCCGGCATATAAGATCCCTCGAAATGCGTCGTGCTGAATGCCAGGATGGAACTGCTGAACGAGCGTAAAGTAGCTGCAATGGCCGTCTGCAGGGAATTAAATACCATAAAGGTTCTCCCACCGCCGCCTGCCATGGACAGGTACATGGACGGCTGCAGATTATTCGGAGCGCCCATCATGAACATCACGATATAATAGCCGACGATCATCAGCAGAATTTTTCCATCCGGCGCGAATCCAAAGATCAGAAGTCCGACAATCTCCAGACAGATAAACAGTGTAATGACAAACCGCTGGCCGACCCGGGTATCCAGAAAGCCTGAAATAATACTTCCCATCAGCTGGAAAATTCCTGCAAAAGAAGCGATCCGCACAGCCATTTCCGGGGACACGCCTTTGGATGTCATAATCGGAACGATGGCAAGAGACAGGCCCATAATGCCGATAAAACTGAAACCCCATCCCACTGCACTGAACACAAACCGCGGGCGTCTCAGGAGTTTCCCGTAGGTCCATCCGGTCTTCTTGTCTTTCGTTTCTCCGCCTGTCTGTATTCCGTGTTTCTTCAGTTCTTCTTCCGTCATGTTCTCCGGATTCAGGCCGACGTCCTGCGGATCATCTTTAATCAGGATCAGATTCAGGAACGCCCATGCCATGACGATGCATCCGAAAATCTGCATCGTATGTGCAATGCCGATCCCGTTGCTCATTTTCGAGTATACTGGCAAGATTAAAACGCTGGACACTACGATAATTGCCGTTACGATTCCGAGGATCTCTCCCTTTCTGCGCGGATACCAGTTCCCTATTCTGGCCCCGATGGTGATCTGCGCGTAAAACATGGTGGCAATATAGTTTGTCGCAATAAACAGTCCTGTCAGTCCTGCAGGCACAACCGGAATCATGAAATAACTGAGTCCGCCCAGAAATAGGCCGAAAACAGAAAGTGTCTTCAGGCTGATCTTCTGAGAAATTTTACCGATCACAAGAGCGATCACGACTGCTGCAAGATTGCCGATCGTATTCCAGTTATAAAGCGGTGCTGTATCCATTCCTTTCAGCTCTGCGACTGCCGGAATGAAAATATTCACAGAAACTGTTGTTAAAAAGTTGAACAGCATAAACGCAATCATTGAAGTAATGATCAGATTCAAAGACTGCACTTTCCAGTTTTTCAGATTCATTATAATGCTCCCCTTCTCATCTAGCAATCTCTCTTTCTTTCTGCATCAAGCCAGCTCCTCTGTGCCGCCGGGAGCTGCACTGCTGCGCCTTTTTCTCCAATAATATTACGCAGAACGCCGATTCCTTCGCCAGAGAATTCCACTACATCTCCAGGCTGGATCCAGCTTTTCTTTTCGCCTCCGCTTCCGCCAGGCAGCGTTCCGGTTGTAAATATATCTCCCGGGAAAATCGTCTGCACAGCGCTTACATAGTATACCAGATGCTTCAGCGGGAAATAGAAATCTGCATGAGTTTCCGCCCACGTTTCCCCATTTACTGATACGGTGAACTTCACTTTTTCGATGTCGTCGATTTCGTCTTTTGTAACAATACAAGGTCCAAGAGAAGACGCATTGTCCTTACATAATCCAGGTCCGAGATTCACGCTCATTTCACGATTCTGGAAATCACGGGTGCTCCAGTCATTGTAGATGGTATATCCGTAAATGTAGGATTCTCCTTCTTCTTCCGGAACATTTCTTCCCTCTTTGCCGATGACCACGCCGATCTCCAGTTCGTAGTCAAACTTATTCGTAATTGCAGGCCATGGCACCACCTCATCGGGTCCGTATATTTCAGTGGTTCCTGTTTTATAATAAGTTGGAAGGTTATACCACTCTTCTGGCATCTTCGTCAGAGAAGGCTTGGTATTCCCCCATGCTTCCGCATCCTGCATGGATGCAATTCCATCCAGCATATGTTTCTCGCTTAAAGAGAAGCAGCGGACAGAGTTCGGACGCGGCAGTGGTGTCAGAATCTTCACCTCTTCTGCTCGATAAACGGCACGAAGTCCACATTGCTCTGTGATATTTTTTTCTTCAATATAAACCATGGCGTCTTTCGCAGCTTTCAGTGCAGCCTCTCCGCCACGAATAAACTCCAGCATTTTATCCGGGCACTCTTTCACTGCTGCTTTTTCTGCCTCTGCACAGTTGTCTTCCCGCAGCTGAATCTCTCTGGCTGCAGTCAGATCTACAATTCTTCCGTCTGCTGTAATCGCGCCGACACGGCGGATCTCCCCAACCGGTGTGCTGATTCCAAATGTTACCAACTTCATCGTTTTTTGTCTCCTGTTATATTTGCTGTATGGAAATGCAGGGCACGCGGTAACTTCGCTGTGCCCTGTTTCGAACTGTTTTACTTTTCTTTATCAACCATGTTCTGATGTCCGCTTTCCGGATCTGCATCTGTCCGCAGCTCAGAGGAATAGCATTCATGACAGAGGTTGGAGCGGATATATTTCGTAAACTCTTCCCGCAGAGGCTGCGTGAATGTTTCTCTGGTCATGCGACGCACCATTCTGGATGGAACTTTTTTCATCAGGTCCCGTGCAAATTCCCATGCACGATCCAGTTCCTGACCATGCGGAACAACTTCAGCGAAAATACCTAGCTCTTTTCCGCGCTGTGCATCGATTACGCCGCCATTCAGCAGCAGTGCTCTTCCTGCGTTCGGTCCCAGCAGCTTGTCATACAGGATATTCACGCCATCAATTGGTGCACAGCCCGCATCCTGAATATGGCGGTCTACGGTATATGCATTATCGCCTGCGATGATGTAATCCGACAGCAGCACAGATTCCGGATGAATCGTGAACGGTCCGTTGCAGGCACAGATCACTGGTACCGGAATATCCAGCCATGCCAGAGGCACTCTGGTTGCAGTGAGATACCACCAGTCATAAGTTACGCTGCTTTCATAATCGATATGGGCAAAGGACATTTCCGGATCGGAAAGTGCCAGGAAGCTGTCTCCTGTTCCGGTGATAATAACCAGTTCATTGTCAGGGTCATGTGCAATATCAAAGAGAAGTCCAAGGTATCCCTTATGGATCGCTTCGCAGAACAGCACCGGGCCGTCATTGGTATGGAATCTTACTTCCAGGATTCCGTCTTCTCTGCGAAGATGTGCCATGCCATCCCATTTTTCTTTATATTCGTCCAGATAGGTGCGGAATGGTTCATGTTTATCATATTTATAAGCCATAATAATTCAAATCCTCCATTTCTGATGCGTTGTCAAAGTCCTTTTCTATTCCAGAGCCTCTGCATTCTTCTTTTTCAGGAAGGAAACGCCGATTGTGCAGGTCAGGAAGGACAGTACTGCGCAGGCAGCCATGATCCATCCGATCACGCTTCCGATCGATCCGGTCTCTTTAATGGTCGCAAGCATTGTTGTAGTAATGGATGAGAACAGATACTGCACGAACCCCATCAGAGCAGCACCAGTACCGGTCGCTTTTCCGGAGGCATTCATTACCAGAGACATCGCGACAGGAAGTGTCATGCCCTGAATGAACGGAAATACCCACCAGATGAACTGCAGCCAGTGATAATCTGCAAATCCCTGCATAAAGGAAACACTGATAAATGCAGCGACGATCAGCTGTGCTACGTTCAGCGTACGAACAATTTTTGCCGGTGCAATTTTCTTTGCCATGTAACGTCCCAGTGCAGCACTGACTACCATGGTTGCCGCATTGATCGCATACATATTCGCATATGCGTTATTATCCATTCCAAGCTCTGTAACCATTGCGAAGGATGCAGAACCTGCATAGCAGAAGAACAGCGCCATGTTAAATGCGAAGCAGAGAACGAATGCAACATATTCCGGTGTTGCCAGGCAGGATTTTGCTTCGGCACCGATTCTCTTCAGGCAGCCCTTGCCGGCCAGCTCAGAAGTTTCCGATACAAACAGCAGTACCAGGATGCAGAGGATTCCGCAGATGATTGCCTGCAGCCAGAAGATTGCCGGCCATCCGAAGGTGTTCCCGACCCATTTGCCGGATAACGGAAGCATAATAGGAAGTGCGCCGGACCAGATCTGCATGAAGGTCAGCGCCATTGCAGATTTCTTGCCTTTTCCGGCATCGCCGCCGATGGATCTGGCTGCATTGGAGGAAGCCGCTCCGCCGATGCCCTGGATAAATCTTGCCGCAATCAGTCCGGTAAGCCCACTTGCAGTCGCTCCGATCACAGCACCGATCAGACAGATGATGAAGCCGATGACCATGGTTTTCTTCTTGCCGATCATATCAGACATCGGTCCTACCAGCAGATGTCCGATCATCATGCCGTAGAAGAAACCGGAAGTTACCATCAATGTATTATTTCCGGAACCAAGCTCTTCTGCGATGGTCGGAAGAATCCAGTTAATGGTGTCCATGTGGATTGCACCCATGGAGAGAATGCATCCACAGATAATGTACATTGCAGTTTCAAATTTCAGTTTTTTCTGCGTATTTTGTTCTACAGTTACGCCTTGATTATTTGGCATAATTCCACCTCTTTTCATAATTCCAGCTATCATCCCTGGAGTGCCGGAACGGATATAATTCCCTGCACTTCGGAATTTTTTTATGATCTCGTTCAGAAAGGCCTTATCTTGGTCTTATTATATCTGATAAAATCTTCACAGGGAATTGCATATTAGTTTCCGCAGGTGTATACTATTTGTATACTATTTGTGCACGACTTTATTGTACTGAAAATGCACTGGGAGGAGGCGGACTTTTGAACGATATCCAGATCACCAATTTTATTTCTATCGCTAAGCTCGGCAGCTTCAGTAAAGCGGAAGAAGCTCTTTCCACCACCAAGACTGCCCTGAAAAAACAGATGGATTCTCTGGAAAACGATCTGGGGTTCAAGCTGTTTTCAAGGACGCCCAGAGGCCTTACTCTGACAAAAGCCGGGGAGTATTTTTTTCGAGAGGTTTCTGTCATGTACGGTGAATTTCAGACGCTGGTTCAGGACTGCCGGACAATGGATCGTTCCGCAGAAAGGGAGATCCGCATCGGTATGTACACGATTACGAGCATGATCAACTGGTACCACTCCATTGAAGAAAATTCCTCATTTACAATTCGGCCGGTCTACATCACCGAGGGCATCGCAACAACTCACGAAGAAAATCTGGCCATGTTGATTCAGAATAAAATTGATTTTCTGGAGTATGAAGACAATGCTCTGATTTTTGAGCATCACCTCTGCTTTCACCGCATCGCGAAAGACCATCTGTCCTGCGTCATGAAAACAGATCATCCCCTTGCAGATCATACCTGCATTCATCCACAGGATCTGGCGGGTTTTCCGGTGTTCTTCTGGACGTCCCGCAGCAGCGCAACCCGAAGCCTTTCGGAACTTTCCATCAGTTATAATCTGAATCTGCAGACCATTCCGTATTCCACCAGTAATGTTCTGAATGCGTGCACCTCCGGCGGAATCTATATTCTGTCGAATAATCTCGCCAGCAAGTTCCGTCCGCTGAAAGTGATCCCGATCGATCCGCCAATCAACTATTATCGCGGCCTGGTCTACAAGCCGGAAAAAGCCGATCTCCTGCAGGAAATGCTGCAGATCGCAGAGGAAGCGTCGGATTGACAGAAGGGCGGAAAGTTGAAAAGAGGGAAAAATCGATATTCACTTTCTCACATTTTTCACAGAATTATTGTATTAGAAAACCCCTTGCGGATGTTTATTTGCAA
>JALEHL010000132.1 GCA_022770665.1 Bacillota bacterium | reverse complement strand
GTGCCAGTCCGACCCCCAGGTTTAAGGTCGTCGTCGTTTTCCCGACACCGCCCTTCTGATTTACCACTGCGATTACTTTTGTCTTTTTCGTCATTTTCCTGCTCTCCTCTCTCAGATTCTTCCGCTGGCAATATCATGCTGCGCCAGCGATGCATAGTAACTGTTTATGGTCATCGGTGCGTTGTACAATGCCGTAAGGAGGTATTGCCGCATATTTTTGATCTTCGTCGTGTTTTCCGCCATGCAGTCCAGAACGAACCGGATATGCTCCGGGCCAAGCTGCAGCAGCTGCCTTCGCACCTCTGCTGCCGGTTTATCATCCCGGGCTAGCCGTATGGTTTTCCTGTGGGTGCAAAGCGTGTCCGCCAGAAGCTGTAATATTTCCATAAGCAGATCTCTGTCACCCGGGCGTTCCTGCAGAAGCCTGTCCATCATCAGCTGCTCCCGAAGAAGATTTTCAATCTCTGTTCTCCATTCCGCCCCGTTCCCTTCCTGCTCCTCTTCGGAAGAAGGGAAGGGATCAGTATTATTAGAATCAGTTTTAATAGATTCAGTCTTATTTGACCATGATTTTCGTGAGTCTGGATTCATGGGATCCATGATTCTTGATTCATGATTTTCATGACTCTGTGAATCATGAAAATCATGAGTCTGGGAATCCGGCTGAATTTCCGGCTCCGCACGCTCTCTGGAGAAGTTCTTTACATAGATCAGCGTTGGTTTTCCCAGTCCCTGACGCTTTCTTTCGATCAGTCCTGCTTTCTCTTCCAGTTCAACCACCAGCTTGGTTGCCTTCTGGTTGGCACAGCCCAGTTCCTCCATGATCTCTTCCAGCGTAAAGATGATATATACTCTTCCTTTCTGATCGACCCACTGGTTTTTCACAGAAAGAGAAACCCGGTCCAGCATCAGGCCATATAAAACCTTTGCATCGGTGCTGATGTTCTTAAACTGTCTGTCCCGAAACAACGCTTTCGGAATGCGGAAAAAAGCAAACTGCTCTGCCTGCTCCGGATAAAAGTAGTCAAATCCCATATCTGTTCTCCATCTCTTTCTGTAATAAAAAAGCAGCTGCACAAGGTTACTCTTGCCACTGCTCCTGAAATCGCATATCATAGAATCATTATATATACTGTCGCAGATACGTAATTCAAATTTCTCCTTTTCCGTTCTCCTTTTTCAATGCCACACATCCGTCATTGGCGCTGGCCATGGCGACACCCTTCATCAGCTCTGCCACGGTGTGGGTCTCACCCGCTTCCATGTACATCTGGCTTCCTCCCATGGAAGCGGCCCGCTCAGAAATGGTCACCCTGTCATCGAGGGTGATCTTTCCGGCATCTGCAGCTTCCATCACCAGAAGCATGGTCATCACCTTCGTCACAGAGGCCGGCGGCAGTTCCTTATGGCTGTCCTGTTCAAACAGCACCTTGCCGGTGGAAGCATCCATCAGAACAGCTCCCTTTGCTGCAATCTGCAGTCCTGTCTTTCTCTCATCCTTCATCGGAACATCCGCTGTAGTAAATACTGTGTTTTCATCAATGAGAATGGATTCCTGCTTCGGCAGCAGTCGGCTGACACCTGCAAAAGCGCCCAGAATCAGCGCACACCCGAGGCATGCGGAGATCACCCTTCTGGTACCCTGTCCCGGTTTCAGCTTCCATATGTGACTGCTCCGGCCGTCCGCTTCTTTTTTCCACATAAAAACGCCGCCCTTTCCCATAGTTTCTGTGCATCGTCACATCAATCTATGCGAAAGGGCGGTCAGATATACGTTTTCTTTTCCGTACGGACAGGTGCCTCCTCCTCAGTCAGCATTCTGCTCTGTGCTTTCTGCCATAATCGTACCATTTCCGGTCCGTTTTGTCAAGGGAATTTCCATTTTCTATCCGTTTTATTTCCATTTTAATTCCATTCTGTTTCCAGCCCGATGATCTCTTTGATCAGCTTCGGCGCCTCCACGGGATCCGTTCCGATGGTGAATGCCTTCGATGCCTCTGCTGCGGCCGCATCCACTTTCGCCTCATCATTGCCGTAGAAGGTGGCCAGAACTTCACCGGCCTGTACCGCATCGCCCACTTTTCTGTGAACATAGACTCCGGCAGACAGATCCACCGTATCCTCTTTCGTCGCTCTGCCTGCACCGGTATGCTGTGATGCCAGCCCGATACATCTGGCCTCGATCCGGTGCACATAGCCGGATGTCTCCGCCGTCAGCTTCTTCTCCACCGTGTGCTGCGGGAACAGGCTGTAATCATCCACCACAGCTTCATTCCCTCCCTGCGCCGCGATAAACCGTCGCAGCTGGGAAAGCCCTCTGCCGTCTGTGAGCGCCGCCCGGGTCTTCTCCATGCCTTCTTCCAGGGATGATGCCTTTCCGCCCAGGTACACCATAATGCCGGACAGTTTCAGTGCCAGCTCCGTGATATCCGCAGGGCCGTTTCCTTTCAGGGTCTCGATGGCCTCTATCACTTCCAGGCTGTTTCCTACTGCCTTACCCAGGGGCTGTCCCATCTCTGTAATGGCCGCCACCGTACGACGTCCGGCGGAATTACCGATTTCCACCATCAGTTTCGCCAGTGTCACCGCATCCTCCAGATTTTCCATGAACGCGCCGTCGCCAACCTTTACATCAAGGACGATGGCATCACTGCCGGCCGCCAGCTTCTTACTCATAATGCTGGAGGCGATGAGGCCGAAATTGTCCACAGTCGCCGTCACATCCCGCAGTGCATACAGCTTTTTGTCTGCCGGCGTGATATGGGCTGTCTGCCCGATGACAGCCATGCCGATCGCATTGACCTGCGCCAGAAATTCCGACGGTTCCAGCGTGGTGCGGAATCCCGGAATGGATTCCATCTTATCCACCGTGCCGCCGGTAAAGCCGAGGCCGCGTCCGCTCATCTTCGCCACAGGTACGCCGCAGGCGGATGCCAGCGGTGCTACAACCAGGGTTGTTTTATCCCCTACGCCGCCGGTGGAATGTTTGTCAACCTTGATCCCATTAATTGGTGACAAATCAATCGTGTCGCCGGAATCGCGCATTGCTTCTGTGAGAGCAAACGTTTCCTCTTTATCCAGCCCCTGAAAGCAGATTGCCATCAGGAGCGCTGAAATCTGATAGTCCGGAATGCTGCCGGCCACATAGCCGTCGATGATCCACTGGATCTCCTCCCGCTGCAGGGCCTTTCCGTCCTTTTTTTTCTGAATCAGTGCAACCATGTTCATTTCAGAATCGCCTCCTTAAAGCTTTCCCCTATGCCGGTGGACTCTGCACCCAGAAAGTCGCTGACTGTCGCGCCGATATCCGCGAACGTCCTGCGGATTCCCAGGTTCACACCGCTTCTGCAGCCTCTGCCGTAAACCAGCAGCGGCACATATTCTCTGGTGTGATCGGTGCCCGGCGCAGTCGGATCATTGCCGTGATCGGCGCAGATCATCAGGATATCCTCTTCTCCCAGTGCGTCCAGAATTTCCGGAATCCGCGCATCAAACTCCTCGATGCAGCGGCCGTATCCTTCCGGATCTCTCCGGTGACCGTACTTGGAATCAAAGTCGACCAGGTTCGTGAACAGGAATCCCTCAAAATCCATGCCCAGCGCTTCTATGGTCTTGTCGACGCCGTCCATATTGCTGACCGTATGCACGCTTTCTGTCAGGCCCTTCTGATTGAAAATATCGCCGATCTTTCCGACACCGTATACGGTTTTCCCTGCAGCCGCCACCAGATCCAGTGTCGTGTCTGCCGGCGGTGTGACGGCATAATCCCGGCGGTCGCTGGTTCTCTCCCGTTTTCCGTTTTTCATGATGTACGGACGGGCGATGACTCTGCCGCAGGCCCAGTCCCCTGTCAGAAGCCGACGGGCCGTCCGGCAGATCGCATACAGCTCCTCCAGCGGAATCACATCCGTATTTGCCGCAATCTGAAAAACGCTGTCTGCAGAAGTGTATACGATCGGTTTTCCGGTCGCTTCATGCTCCGGTCCCAGTGTTTCGATGATCTCCGTGCCGGATGCCGGATAGTTTCCCAGGCATTCCCGTCCGATCTCCGCCTGAAATTTTTCCATAAACGCCGCCGGAAAACCCTGCGGATATGTTTTGAAAGGCACATCGGTCCGAAGACCGGCAATTTCCCAGTGCCCTGTGGTCGTGTCCTTGCCGCGGGAGATCTCCGCCATTTTGCCGAAGCACCCCTGCGGATCCTTCACTGCAAGCCGTCCGCCGCAAATCCCGTCGATGTTTCCCCATCCAAGTTTCAGAAGATTCGGAATCTTCAGGCCGCCGCAGGCTTCCCAGATATGCCCGAAGGTGTCTGCGCCCGCATCGCCGTATGCGGCTGCATCCGGCAGCGCGCCTGCTCCTAAACTGTCTGTAACGATGACAACTGCTTTTTTCATTCCAACCCCTCCTTCGAATTCTTCTTTTCTCCCGGCGCCGGATCCCGATTCAGATCCAGAATCTCCCTCGGCATGCCTTCCACATAATCCAGAGAGACCAGCCGGTACTCTACACCATTATAGATACCCTGCATTCCGTGCCGGTACGCATCTTTTCCGTGAAGATGACCGTAAACGCAGGTTTTTACTCCATACTCCCGCATCAGCTGTGTGAATCCGCTCTCCTGCTGCATATCATTGGTCGGCGGGAAATGAAGCACACCGATCAGTTGCTCTGCACCGGATCTTCTTCCTTCCTCCAGGGAAAACCGGAGCCGCAGCAGCTCCCGTTCATAAATTTTCCGGTCATGATCGCCGAAACCCTCGCTGCCCGGGCAGGTCCAGCCCCGTGTGCCGCAGATCGCCGCCCGTCTTCCGCTTTCAGGATCCTCCGCCACGAAGCACCGGTTCTGCAGGAAGAGCATCGTGCCGTCGTCATACAGGCGGTTCAGCCGGCTGATCGCCTGCCACCACAGATCATGGTTGCCTTTAAACAGGAGCTTCTTTCCCGGAAGATCGTGGATCCAGTCCAGGTCAGCCCTTGCTTCTTCCAGTTTCAGTCCCCAGGAGATATCTCCGCAGAGAATGACAGTGTCTTCCGGACGGACTTCTGCCCTCCAGTTCTGCTCCAGCTTTTCTGTATGGCCGACCCACTGTCCGCCGAAAATGTCCATGGGTTTCTGCACCCCTTCACCGAAGGACAGGTGGGGATCACCGATCGCAAAAATTTTCATCTTCTGTTTCTCTCTCCCTCTCCGATGCTGCGGAATCTACGCGGAAGGACCGGGTCCGGAACAGATTCCGGGATCCGCATCTTCACAAGCTTCTGTATCCTGTGTATCTTCTGTGTCCGTGTCGTCCAGCTCCAGAAGCTTCGCCGACTGCCGCTCGTCGATAGCCGTGACGCCCCGCAGCTTTCTCTGTATGCTCCGGGTCCGGGTGCCGATCAGCTTGTCCAGCTCCGCATTGGCCTGGCTGATCCGGTTCTGTGTCTGCTGCAGCACAGTGCCGAATTTGTCAAACTCCGTTTTCACCGCGCCCAGCACATCCCAGACCTCGCTGGAATGCTTCTGGATCGCCAGTGTCCGGAAGCCCATCTGCAGGCTGTTCAGCAGAGCCGCCATGGTGGTCGGGCCCGCAATGTTGACCTTATATTCTCTCTGCAGCACTTCCAGCAGTCCCCGGCGCACCACCTCCGCATACAGCCCCTCGAACGGAAGGAACATGATGGCAAAATCCGTGGTGTACGGCGGGTCCACATATTTTTCATGAATATCCCGTGCTTCGGATTTAATGACTTTTTCCAGATTCTTTCCTGCTGTCTCGATCGCCGCCGGATCTCCTGCCTCATAGGCGTCCGCCAGGGCTGCATAGGCATCGCCCGGGAATTTGGCATCGATGGGCAGCCAGACCGTCCCCTCGTCGTCGCCCGGCAGCTTTACGGCGAATTCCACCCGCTCGCTGCCGCTGTGCTTCGTGCGGACATTTTCCGCATACTGCTCCGGAGAAAGGATCTGCTCCAGAATTGCAGAAAGCTGCACCTCGCCGAGAATCCCCCGGGTCTTTACATTGCTGAGCACCTTCTTCAGATCACCCACACCGGCTGCCAGGTTCTGCATTTCTCCCAGTCCTTTATAGACCTGCTCAAGCCGCTGGCTTACCAGCTGAAAAGACTGGGTGATGCGGTTCTCCAGTGTTTTCTGCAGTTTTTCGTCCACCGTCTGCCGCATTTCTGAAAGCTGCCGGCTGTTATCCGCTGTCAGATCCGTGATTTTCTTTTCCATCGTGCTGCGGATGTTTTCCAGCTTCTGCTCATTTTCCACCGCCATATGACTGAACCGGGTGTTCAGCTCAAACAGCCGCTGATCCATGTTTTCGGCGGAGGACTTCTGGTTTGAGGAGATCAGTTCTCCGAACGTGCGGAAAGACTGCTGGATCAGTTCCTGATTTTCCCGACGAAGTTCCTGGTTATCTCTGCGCAGCTCCCGGATTTCCTGCTTCAGCTCTTCCTGACGCCGCACCGCGCCTTTTTCGGAAGCGTTCATGCGAAGCAGCAGGATCAGTACCGCTGCGCAGCACAGCATGCAGCTGCCGATCAGAATATACTCTGTCATCGCTTACCGTTCCTTCTGCTCTGCCACCTGCAGCATGATGGCACATTCCATCCGCTTGCGGAACAGCTGGCATCCATAGTCGTAGACACCGCGGATATCGCCGGCGGCATGATATGCGTTGGCGGCGCATCCGCCGGAGCAGAAGAGCCGCGCCCAGCAGTCGTCGCATTCCTTCCGCGCATAGACATTGCACTGGCGGAATTTCTCCTGGATCTGGAGATTGGTGACACCGTCCCAGACATTTCCCATCCGGTAGGCTTCATCCCCGACGAACTGATGGCAGGGATACAGGTCGCCCCACGGTGTCACTGCGAAGTATTCCGTTCCGCTGCCGCAGCCGGCGATGCGCTTGTGAATGCACGGGCCATGGGTCAGATCGATCATATAGTGGTAGAACGTGATCGGACGGCCCTCCTTTTTCCGCCGCAGCATCTCCTTCGCCAGAATCTCGTACTGTTCAAACAGAACCGGAAGGTCCTCCTTCGTCAGCGCGTACGGATCCTCCGGACTGCATACCACCGGTTCCATGGAAAGCTGGGTGAAGCCCAGATCCGCCAGGTGGAAGATGTCATTGGTGAAATCTGTATTGTTATGGGTGAAGGTTCCCCGCACATAGTAGTCCTTTCCGCCCCGGCGCTTTGCGAATTCCTGGAACTTCGGCACGATCCGGTCATAGCTTCCGTTTCCCTGGTAATCTTTCCGAAGGTGATCATGGACTTCTTTCCGTCCGTCAATGCTCATGACCACATTATGACATTCCCGGTTGGCAAATTCAATGACTTCATCATTGACATCCATGCCGTTGGTGGTCAGCGTGAAGCGGAAGTTCTTTCCGGCCTCCTTCTCAATGCTGCGGGCATAGGCGACCGTCTGCTTCACCACCTCGAAGTTCATCAGAGGCTCGCCGCCGAAAAAGTCAACCTCCAGATTTACATGGTCACCCGAGTTTGCCACCAGAAAATCCATGGCCTGCTTGGCGACCTCAAAGGACATGAGGGCCCGTTCTCCATGGTATTTCCCCTGACTGGCAAAGCAGTACTGACAGTTCAGGTTGCAGCTGTGGGCCACATGAAGGCACAGGGCCTTGATGTCATGGGACCGGTTTTTAAAATCCGATGCGATTCCCTGGAACAGGTCTTCACTGAAAAGCTTCTTCTGCCGTTTCAGCTCCTCGATATCCGAAATGCATTCCCGAAGATCCTCCTCCGTCACATCCGGCCGGTCCCCGTATTTCTCCAGCATCGCATCTATGATCTCTTCCGGCGATGCAGTCTCATACATGGCGATCATATCGTATGCCACATCATCCACCACATGGATCGAACCGGAGTACACATCCAACACAATATTATATCCGTTTAATTTATACTGATGTATCAAAGTAGTATTCCTTTCTCTGGATAGAACTACCGCCTGTGCAGCAGCACAGGCGGTAACGGCTGATTATTTATTTGCGTTCTCGCAAGCCTGATTTGCAACACCGCAAGAGGTTTTGCAGGCGGACTGGCAGGAAGTCTGGCATTCGCCGCAGCCGCCGTTCTGTGCACTGACTGCCAGATCACGGGTATTGATCGTCTCGATACGTTTCATGAGATACGTCCTCCTTTCAAGACAAAATAACGTTTATATTATACAATAGAATCCGGCCCTCGGTCAATCTTTTCCGTCAAAATCTTTCTTTCCGGCGATGTTCTCTTTCATTTTCCCCATCTGCCTTCTGAGCATCAGCGCAGCGATCAGTGCTGCCAGCAGATCCGCCACCGGTCCCGCGTACATGATCCCGTCGATGCCCAGAAACAGCGGCAGCACCACGATCAGCGGCAGCAGGAACAGGATCTGCCTCGTCAGGGACAGGAAAGCCCCCTTCCCCGGCATGCCGATGGAGGTGAAGAACGTCGAAGACAGCGGCTGAATGTTATTCAGAAACGTGAAGAACATATAGATTCGGAAATACCGCTGCGCAAAGGTAAAGTACAGATCCGATCCGTCACCGAAAAATCCGATGATCTGTCGCGGAAACAGCTGAAAAAGGCAGAATGCCAGAATACAGACGACAGAGCCGGACATCAGGCTCAGCTTCAGAACCTGACGCACCCGTCCGTATTTCTCCGCACCGTAATTAAAGCTGGAGATCGGCTGCATTCCCTGGGCGATCCCGATGCAGATGGAAAAGAACAGGAAGCCGACCTTGTTGATGATTCCCGAACACGCCAGAGGAATCGACTCTCCATAAACCGATCTGGCGCCATACCAGGTCAGAGAATTGTTCATCACGACCTGCACCACCATCATCGCGATCTGGTTCAGGAATGGTGCAAGTCCCAGACTCATGGCATAGCCGGCGATGTCCCGCTGCGGGCGAATATGTTTTGCAGTCAGTCTGCCTGAATGGTACCCGCGCAGATACCGGATCACCAGAATCCCTGCAAAGATCTGTCCCAGGATCGTTGCCAGCGCCGCGCCGGACATGCCCATATTCAGTCCGAATATGAAGATTGGATCCAGGATCGTGTTCAGGATGGCGCCGGACAGGTTGCAGAGCATGGAGTAGCGGGGACTGCCGTCAGCACGCACCAGATGAGTCCCGCCATTGGAGAGGATCAGAAACGGAAATCCGATGGCCGTGATCCGCACATATTCCATGGCATAGCCCAGCACATCCTCTGGGGAGCCGAAAAAAAGCAGCATCGGCCGGAGGAAGATCTCTGTCACCAGACAGAGCAGCAGTCCGAAACCAAACAGCAGCGTCGCCGCATTCCCGATATAGTACAGTGCCTTCTCACGGTTTCCGCGTCCCATCGTCAGGTTAAATGCAGAAGCCGCACCGATTCCCAGCAGCAGTGCGATGGCCGTGCAGCTGGTATTCAGCGGAAAAGCCACATTGGTAGCGGCGTTTCCCAGTTCCCCGATGCTTTGTCCGATAAAAAACTGGTCTACAATATTATACAGCGCGCCCACCAGCATCGCCACGATGCTGGGCAGCGCGAACTTTCGCAGCAGCGCGCCCACCGGTGCTGTGCCCAGCGGGTTCTGCATGACCTGTGTCTCTTCCAAGATTCCTACTCCGTTTCTTTCTGTTTCTTTCCGTCCGGCCAGTAAAACCTCATTTCCATGCCGCTGTCGAGAATCAGGGTCTCTGTCGGCATCCCCAGCGTCAGCCAGGACACATACAGATCCCCCGCCGCGCCGCTGACATTGACAATCTGGATCAGATACAGATACCAGAACCAGCTTTCCGGCACATCCCCGAGCAGCATACCCAGCAGGGCCGTCCAGACAGTCAGGGGAGCCAGTGCAATGATGACATAGGGAATCCGGGGCAGATACGCTTTGCTGTATGCATAAGCCATTCCTTTTTTCAGCTCGAAGCCGAACGCGGCGCTCCGCCCGGTGAACACACGGATAAAAACGCCATGAACCCATTCATGGGCCAGAAAATAGAGAAAAATTCCTGCTGCCGTCATGCAGAATGCAGCTGCTGTCCGTGCGGCCCCCATGGAGAAAGCCTCCCGGACCGGATGACGGAGTGCCCCGAAAAGAATCAGCGCCCCCGCCAGCACCAGCTGCAGGACGGCCATGATCTTCAGCGCGCTCCGGTCCTCCGGCAGTTTCACTTCCCGCTGCAGGCTGTACCCCGGCGGCAGCTCCCAGTATGTATTCTGTTTCATTTTCATCCCCCTGAAAATATAATTTGCCGGCTGACGCTCTCTCGCGCACCAGCCGGCTGACTTTCCGTTTTCACCGTTCAGGTCACTGTTTCAGGCTTTCCAGCACTGCCGCGGCCTGCTGCCCGATCTCGCAGACACCCGTATGACGGACCGGCTTGTTTTCCAGTCCCTTCAGGCCCTTCTCCACGGGAACACCGGTCGCTTCATGCAGGGCCCGGACGGCGGCAAACCCGTCTGCAGAAGGCTCCAGCCCGATGGACCGTCCCACGCTCTCCGCAAACTTGTACGGGCTGGCTGTGGATGCGATCAGTGCCGGTGTTTCGTCTCCGGTCTCCCTGACATAATCCTCATACACTTTGTATGCCACCGCGGTGTGAGTATCCATCAGATAGCCGTGCTCTCTGTACATGCGTCCCACGGTCTGCTCCGTTTCCTGCTCCGTGCAGAAACCGCCGTAGAAGCACCGCATGCCTTCTTTTACCTGCGGACTGACTTCGTAGACCTTCTCTTTTTCCAGCCGGTCCATATAGCCTTTCACTTCCTCGCCGTTTCTGCCGCTGAGCAGATACAGAAGACGCTCCAGATTGCTGGAGATCAGGATATCCATGGACGGCGAATTGGTCACGAAGAAATCGCGGCGGATATCATACACGCCGGTATTGATGAAATCGGTCAGCACCTTGTTCTCGTTGGAGGCGCAGATGAACTTCTTCACCGGAATTCCCATCTCTTTCGCAAAATATCCCGCCAGGATGTTTCCGAAGTTGCCGGTCGGCACCACGATGTTTACCGGCTGTCCGGCTTTCACCACGCCTCTCTCCAGCAGCTTCACATAGCCGTAAACATAATATGCCACCTGCGGCACCAGACGTCCGATATTGATGGAGTTGGCGGAAGACAGCCGCACGCCCATGTCTGCCAGCTTCTGTCCGAAGGCCTCATCATTGAAAATCTGCTTCACGCCGGTCTGCGCATTGTCGAAATTTCCTTTCAGCGCGTAGACGTGGGTATTGGCGCCTTCCTGGCTGGTCATCTGACGCTCCTGTACCTGACTGACTGCTCCATACGGATAAAATACGATGATCTCCGTTCCCGGCACATCCGCGAATCCCTCGAGTGCAGCCTTTCCCGTATCGCCGGAAGTGGCGGTGAGAATGCAGATTTTGTCCGTAACGCCCTCCTTCTGAAGGGACGTGGTCATCAGATATGGTAAGATGGACAGGGCCATGTCCTTGAAAGCTGCCGTCTTTCCGTGATACAGTTCCAGGAAATATGCGCCCCCGGCTTCCTTCACCGGTACGATGTCTTCTGCCTCAAACTTGCTGTCATAGGCGCCGTCGATGCATGCCTGCAGCTCCTCTGCTGTGAAGTCGTCGAAAAACGCGCCGATGATCCGGCATGCGATCTCCTGATAGGTCTTTCCCGTCAGTTCCTCCACGGCGCATGGAAGCTTCGGCATTTC
The DNA here is from genome assembly GCA_022770665.1 of Bacillota bacterium. Classification (GTDB taxonomy): domain Bacteria; phylum Bacillota; class Clostridia; order Peptostreptococcales; family Anaerovoracaceae; genus RGIG7179. The sequence goes on along the minus strand of JALEHL010000132.1, from coordinate 26,775 downwards.
AGAAGGGACATACAGTCCTCTGTCCTCCGCAAGGCCGCGGATAATAGCCTGCGGCGCGTTTCTGTATGCTTTACTGCCTCTTGTGCTTTCGTATTTCATGGTCCTTTGTCTCTCCTTTTTGCGATTCCGTTACCTTTTTTAGTATTACATTTTAGAATATCACATTTTTTTCTTTCTTTCAACCGGTTTCCGCAGACAGGAAGCCCGTCATACGAAAAATCCGGCGACCCGGCCATGAAAACCATGGGCTGTCACCGGACATTCTCTGCTGTTTCTGCTATTTCAGGCTCTTTACCGCCCGAACGATATCATCCGCCGTCATGCCGTACTTTTTCTTCAGCTCCTCCGGCTTTCCGGACTCCCCGAACGTATCCTGCTGGCCGACCATGGCCATTTTCACCGGACACCTCTTTACGACTGTTTCCGCTACGGCGCTTCCCAGTCCGCCGATGACGGAATGTTCCTCTGCCGTGACGATCGCACCGGTTTCCGATGCGGCTTTCACTATGATCTCCTCATCCAGCGGCTTGATGGTGTGCATGTCGATAATACGTGCATCGATGCCTTCTGCAGCCAGCGTTTCCGCTGCTGCAAGGGCCTCGCTGACCATGATTCCCGTGGCGATGATCGTGACATCCTTTCCGTCCCGCAGGCAGTTTCCCTTTCCCAGAATGATCTCATCGGTTTCATCGTAGCATACAGGAACCGCCGCACGTCCCAGGCGCACATATGCCGGACCCTGAAACGCCACCACCTGGCGCAGCAGCTTCATGGCAGACACTCCATCCGAAGGATTGACCACGGTCATGCCCGGAATGGTCCGCATAAGAGCAATATCCTCGAAGGTCTGATGACTTGCGCCGTCCTCACCGACAGTAATCCCCGCATGGGTCGCGCAGATCTTCACATTGGCATGGGTATAGCCGATGGAGTTGCGAATGATCTCAAAGGCGCGTCCTGCTGCGAACATTGCGAAGGTGGACGCACATACCGTTTTGCCGGAAAGCGCCAGTCCGCAGGCCGTCCCGTACAGATTCTGCTCTGCAATGCCCATATTGAAGAACCGGTCCGGATAGGCTTTGCTGAATTCCGCTGTCATAGTCGACTTGGAAAGATCGGCGTCCATCACCACCAGATCCGGGTTTTCCGCACCCAGCTCCACCAGAACCTTTCCGTATGCCTGACGGGTTGCCATTTTTTCACCTTTTGCGATTTTCTCTGCCATTACCATTCACCTCCCAGCTCTTTCAGTGCCTGTTCTGTCTGCTCGTCGTCCGGCGCCTTGCCGTGCCAGCCGGCCTGATCTTCCATGAAAGACACACCGTGCCCCTTATGGGTCTTTGCGATGATCGCCGTCGGTCTGCCCTTGCAGGCCCGCGCCGCATCAAAGGCTGCAAAGATCTCTTCAAAATTATGGCCGTCAATGACCAGAACATGGAATCCGAAGGCTCTGAACTTCTCATCGATCGGCTTCACCGTCATGACATCATCGTTCTTTCCGTCGATCTGCAGGCCGTTCCAGTCGATGATCGCGCACAGATTGTCCAGTTTATAGTGTCCGGCTGCCATCGCTGCTTCCCAGATCAGTCCTTCCTGCAGTTCGCCGTCGCCGATCAGCGTATAGATCCTGCCCGGATCCCCATCCAGTCTGTTTGCCAGAGCCATTCCCACGCAGACAGAAAATCCCTGGCCCAGAGATCCGGTAGACATTTCAATGCCCGGAACCTTGTCCCGGTTCGGATGTCCCTGGAGCCGGCTGCCGAGCTTCCGCAGCGTCAGCAGTTCTTCTTTCGGGAAATATCCTCTCTCCGCCAGGGCGGCATACTGCACCGGCGCCGCATGGCCTTTGGAGAGCACGAACTTATCCCGCCCTTTCCTGTCCGGATCCGCCGGATCGATATGCATTTCCCTGAAATACAGTGCGGTGACAATGTCTGCCGCGCTCAGGGATCCGCCCGGATGGCCGGATCCGGCGCTATGTACTGCTTTCACGATGTCTGCTCTGACCCGCGCTGCAATCTCCTGGTATTGTTTCGTTTCCATTTTTTCCTCCACTGTCCGATGATTCGATTTTTTGCGATACGATATTACTATGTTTTACGGAGGGAAGCCGGAAACCTCCGGTTTCCCTCCGGTAACTAACGATGCTCCGGCAGATTTGCGATTCCCAGACTGACGCCGAGCGCCGCATCCACATCCGGGATCTGCGATTCGCTGAGCGTGCCGATACGCTCTTTCAGTCTCTGTTTATCTATAGTCCGCAGCTGTTCCAGCAGAACCACAGAATTTTTGCTGAGTCCGCCCTGTGTGGCTGCAAGCTCGACATGGGTGGGCAGCTTCGCCTTCGAGGTCTGCGAAGTGACTGCCGCGACGATGATCGTCGGGCTGTATTTATTTCCTACATCATTCTGCACGACCAGTACAGGCCTTACTCCCCCTTGTTCTGAACCTACAACCGGACTCAGATCAGCAAAAAACAGGTCTCCCTTTTTTACCATCAAGTCCAACACTCCCCTGTCTGTATCCCTTCTGACTGTATCCTCTCTGAAGATGCATCCCCGGTTACTCTGTCAGAACAGACCGGATCGCATCCGGTATTTTCGCAGCGAGATCACCGGCAATCATTCCATATTCGCCCAGTTCCTCCGCTGCCAGGTCCCCCGCCAGTCCGTGAAGGAACACGCCGCATACGGCTGCTTCCCATGCGGAAAGCCTGCGGAATCCGCCTCCGTCATCGGGCTGTCTCTGCCCCCAGAGTCCTGTGATCATGCCGGTCAGCACATCACCGGAGCCGCCGGTCGCCATCCCGGGGTTTCCTGTAGTATTAGTATATGAATCTCCCGCCGGAGTGGCTACAATCGTGCCCGCACCTTTCAGCACCGTCACGCAGCCTGTAAGCTTTACCAGCCTCGATGCCAGATCCGTTCGTCCCATTTTCTCTGCTCCGTCGGCCTGTCCGTCAGCACCGCCGCAGAGCAGCAGCCTGCGGGCTTCGCCCAGATGGGGTGTGATGACCGTCTCCCCTTTCCGGTTTCTGACCAGACTCAGCAGATCATTCGCGGGATCTGCAATCACATTCAGTGCATCAGCATCCAGCACCAGCGGTCCTTCATACAGTTTCAGAAGGTATCTTACGGTTTCGACGCTTTCTGCTCCGGTGCCTAGACCGGGACCGGCTGCCACGGCGTCGTAGCGGGACAGATCTCCGGCCGAAAAGCTTCGCGGCCGGCAGGTCGCTTCCGGAACGGCCGCCTGCGCCACAGGAAACAGGTTCTCCGGAACGGCTAGCTGCACCAGACCGGCGCCGCTTCTCAGCGCGCCCCTGCAGGAAAGAACTGCTGCACCCATCATTCCTTTCGAACCGGCCGCCAGCAGGATCCTGCCGCAGTGGCCCTTATGTATTTCCCTTTTTCGCTTTCTGATGATAGTCTGGACCATTTCGGCCGTAATCATGCATTCTTTCATAAAAAAACCATCCTGTGTGAACTATGTGAAAAAGGGGCGCTTCCGGCCCCTGTCTTTAAATTCCGAGAATCAGCTTCGCCATACAGAAATAGACCAGCACCGAAATCATATCCGTGGAAGACGCAATGACCGGATTGGCCATCAGCGCCGGGTCCACGCCGATCTTCTCTGCCAGCATCGGCACCATACCGCCGATCACTTTCGCAAACAGCACAATAACCAGCATCGCCAGGCACACCGTCAGCGCGATAGAAAAAGGCTGCCGATCGATCAGAAGGATTTTGAGAAAATTCACAGAGCTGAGCACCAGTCCCACACACAGACTGATCCGGATCTCCTTCCACACGACCCTGCCTGCATCCTCCAGCTCCACCTCGCCCAGGGACAGGCCGCGGATGATCAGTGTAGATGCCTGTGCACCGGTATTTCCGCCGGTTCCCATCAGCAGCGGCATATAGGATACCAGCACGATGACCGCGCTGAGCATATCTTCAAAACTGCTGATGATCGCACCGGTAACCATCGCCATGCACATCATGAACAGCAGCCACGGCAGTCGGTTCCTCGCATGCTTCAGCACGCTCTTGTCCAGGTATTCCTCATCGGTCTGCTCCAGGTCGATGATACCTGCCATACGCTCAATATCCTCTGTATTTTCCACTTCGATAACATCCAGGATATCATCGACTGTGATAATTCCCACCAGACGGTGTTCCCTGTCCACCACCGGCATGGCCAGAAACCCGTATTTCTTAAATTCCTCCGAGACTTCTTCCTGGTCGTCATAAACATTCACGCAGACATAATCCGTATGCATGATATCCATGATCCGCACATTGTCATCTGCAATGACCAGATTCCGCAGAGACACGATGCCCAGCAATTTTCGTCCTCCATCCTTCACATAGCAGGTATAGATCGTCTCCGAGTCCATTCCGACTTCCCGGATATAATCCAGTGCCTGCCGCACCGTCCATTCCTTCATCAGGCTGATGTAATCCGGTGTCATGATGCTGCCGGCACAGTCATCCGGATAGTTCAGAAAAGTATTGATCAGTTTCCGCTCGGCTTTCGGCGCAGCTTCGAGGATCTTGTCCACCAGGTTTGCAGGCAGTTCTTCCAGAATATCGATCTTATCATCGAAGTCCAGCTCCTGAATGATGTAGGTCAGCTCATCATCCGTGATTCCTTCCACGATCTTCAGCTGGTCGTCCGACGGAAGATAGGAAAAGACATCGACGGAAACGTCCTTCGGCAGCAGCCGGTACACCACAATGGTGCGGCTGCGCAGATCCTCATCCTCCAGAAACTCCTCGAACATTTCCGCAATATCCGCTTCGTTATATTTCAGAAGCTCCGCTTTGATCTTGAAGTACATCTTGTCATCGAACCATTCAAAGATCTTTTCCAGGGATTCTTCGAATGCCTCGTCATGACGCAGCATAATATCTTTGTTCATTGGATTCTCCTCCCTTCACAGGTCCCGCTTCCGCTTCGGAACGCAAGGGCAGGAGAGGTGCAGTCCGCCCGGCGCTATTCTGGAGCAAAATCAGGACAGTCTTCAGTTTTTCGTTTCCAGTAACGTATGTGATCGTCTGCCGTGCTTCGTTTATCGGCCGGTACACTATCCATGATTTTTCTCCTTTCTTTTTATGATTCCTGCCGGATTTCTCTCCGGACATTCCATTTTATTATACCCCCGGCGCCTGTATTTTGGCAAGCATTTTTCTTCCTTCTTCCGGCTCGTATCGGTTCTATGTCCCTTGAAAACACTGATCTCTGCAGGTATTTTACAGGTCCGGATGTACCGTAAAAAAAACAAAAGAATATTGTATACACAGTGTTGACAACCGTCGAAAGTGGTGTTATCTTGAAGATAGAAAAACTAGCCAGATGACTAGCCGTAATCTAAAGATTTGTGAATGAAAAAAGGAGAATGGGAAATGGCAAAATTAGTTGACAAGTACATCGAAATTGCAGCGAAGAGAAACCCGGGCGAACCGGAATTTTTACAGACTGTGGAAGAAGTATTAACTTCCATCGAGCCGGTTCTGGAAGCACATCCGGAATACGAGGAAGCCGGTCTGATAGAAAGACTGATCGAACCGGAAAGAGGCATCAGCTTCCGTGTGCCTTGGGTCGACGACAACGGCAAGGTACAGGTAAACAGAGGTTACAGATACGAGTTCAACAGTGCAATCGGGCCTTACAAGGGCGGTCTGCGTTTTGCTCCGAATGTATATCCGGGCATCATCAAGTTCCTGGGATTCGAACAGATCTTCAAGAATTCTCTGACCGGTCTGCCTATCGGCGGCGGCAAGGGCGGTGCGGATTTTGATCCGAACGGCAAGTCTGACGGCGAAATCATGCGTTTCTGCCAGTCCTTCATGACCGAACTGTACAGACATATCGGTCCTCACACAGACGTTCCTGCCGGTGACCTGGGGGTAGGCGCCAGAGAAATCGGTTACTTATTCGGACAGTACAAGAGACTGACCAACAGATATGAAGGCGTTCTGACCGGTAAGGGTCTGGCTTACGGCGGTCTGGCAGGCAGAACCGAAGCGACCGGTTACGGTATCGTATTCTTCGCAAGAGAAATGCTGAAACACTGCGGCGAAGAGCTGGCAGGAAAGACTGTTGTTGTATCCGGTTTCGGCAACGTAACCTGGGGTACTGTTCAGAAGCTGAATGAGCTGGGTGCGAAAGTCATCACCATCTCCGGTCCGGATGGATACATCTACGATCCGGACGGCGTAACTTCCGGTGAAAAAGAAGATTATCTGCTTGAACTGAGAGCTTCCGGCAAGAACATCTGCGCACCTTACGCAGAGAAGTTCCCTGGCGCAACCTTCTATCCTGGCGAAAAACCTTGGGGTGTCAAGGCCGACCTGTACATTCCTTGCGCAACCCAGAACGAAATCTATCTGGAAGATGCAGAAAAGATGGTTGCCAACGGATGCAAGTTCCTCTGCGAAGGTTCCAACATGCCGACCAAGAACGATGCAATCGCATATCTGCAGAAGAACGGTGTCGTTGTGGGTCCTTCCAAGGCTGCAAACGCCGGCGGCGTAGCCTGCTCCTGCATCGAAATGGGTCAGAACGCAGGTCACACTGTATTCTCTCCGGAACAGGTTTACGAACAGCTGGAGAACATCATGGTCAACATTCACAAGAATGCTGCAGCTGCTTCCGAGAAGTACGGTCTGGGCTACAACCTGGTAGCCGGCGCAAACATCGCCGGTTTCGAAAAGGTTGCGGAAGCAATGATGGCACAGGGCATTGTATAAATTCTGCTAACACAATCTGGCTTAACGATAGGAAAGCGGCTGTCCCTCGGGACAGCCGCTTTCTGCTGTTTCCATACTGTACCTTCTTCTCCCGCCCCCTTTTCTGCCTCAGAAAAGAACGCAAAGGGGGGCGTGGAAAGAGACTTACATCTCTATCACCTCGCCGCTGTCGGTGAGATAGAGATAGGCCTCTTTCACTTTCTTTCCTGTTACAGTTTCCAGGGCGCTGCGGTAGATTTCCATCTGCACCCGGTACTGCTCCGCAATCCGCCGTTTTTCTTTCTGGATATCGATCCCGGGGCGAATTCTGCTCGTCTTATAGTCCACCAGAACCAGCTGATTCTCCTCTTCAAAAAAGCAGTCAATCACGCCTTGCACCATGACCTCTGTCTTCTGACCGCTACCGTCCGGATCGTGATTCATCCGCAGATTGAACGGCTGCTCACGGTGCACAGCCGGGCTTTCGGCCAGACGGCGTCCCAGATCCGATGTCATCAGCTTCATGATGTTATCGGGCCGGATGACCGCTGCTTCTTCCTCCGTAAGGAATTGCCCGTCCACCAGGTCCTGCACCGTTTTCAGAATGACTTCCAATCCTATCTGCCGGTCACCGTCGGCAAACGCCGCGCGAAAATCAAGGTGCTCCAGCAGGCAGTGATAAATCGTGCCTCTCTGCGCCGGTGTGAACACCGTCCGGTTCTGAAAGGATGCCGGTTCCGCCAGATGGACAGCCGCTTCCTCCTTTTCCTCGGGTGCAGCGTTCAGCTCACTGACAGAGTACTTGGATTTCACCGACAGGTCCCGCGCATATGGGTACGTGAACTGCATCTGCCGGTCCACAGCCCCGGCAAGTGTTTCATTTCCCGTATGATTGTCCTGCGCAAACAGCTCCAGCACCCGGTCCGTCTTCCGCTGCCTGTGGCTGGTCAGTCCTGCCAGCGCTGCATCTTCGATGACCTCATACTGCTGCAGCCGGGTGCAGATCCGGTTTCCAGCCATCTGGAAATAGGACGTATCCTTCGGCGGTTCACTTCCTGCCTTATCCAGCGCCTCCTGCACATCATCGCAGATGCCCAGGATCGCCAGACGGTCCTTCGCCCGCGTCAGCGCGACATACAGGATTCTCTTCTCCTCTTCAACCTCCTCCTGGTGAAATTTTTCCCGGATGACCTTCTGTAGTGCAGTGGTCCGGTACCAGCTTTCCTCTTTGCAGACCAGCGGGAAGCCAAGGCCAAGATCCTTATGGATCACCAGGGATTTTCCCATCGAAGTATAGTTGAGTTTCCTGCAGAACCCGGCGAGGATCACCATCGGGAACTCCAGTCCCTTGCTCTTATGGATGGTCATGATCTTCACCAGCGCATCCCCTTCTCCCACCAGCTTTACCTGACCGCCTGCCACCTTTTTCTCCTTGACCGCGTCAATGTACCGGATGAACCCGTACAAAGACCCGCCCTGCGATTTCCGGTATCCGGCTGCCTTATCCACCAGCGCCCGGAGGTTGGCCTGCCGCTGCCTGCCGCCAGGCATCGCCCCCATCGCGAGATAAAACCCGGTCTCAAGAAGCAGGTTCCATATCAGATCCTCCAGCGGGGTAAAGACAGCCAGAGACTGCCATTTCCGCAGATTCTCCAGGGCCGCAGCACATTTTGCGCAGAGCGCCGCAGAGCAGTCCGACTCTCCCCGGCTGCATGCCGAAAAGGCATCATAATAGGAACCTTCCCGGCAGCCGATCCGCACAGATGCCAGCTCCTCCACAGAAAAGCCGAAGATTTCCGACCGGAGCACCGTCAGCAGCGGCACATCCTGTTTTTCGTTATCCAGCAGAGTCAGGAACGACAGGAAGGTGTTAATCTCCATGGTGTCGAAATAGCCGTCACTGTCATCCACAAAAGCCGGGATTCCATTTTCCATAAGAACGCTGTAAAAGATATCCCCGTAACCTCGCACGCCCCGGAGCAGAATCGCGATGTCCTGCAGTTCCAGCGGCCGTACGGTCTGCGCCTTGCTGTCATAAACGGGCTGGCCCAGGCTGTCCCGGATCAGCTTCACCGCGGCAAGGGCCTCTTTTTCGGCCTTCATCATGTTTTTCAGCTCGTCATCGATCGGTTCTTCCTCGGTCCACGGTGTTTTCACCAGATAGAGTTTCGGCTCGTCATAATACCGGTCGCCGAACGGGTCGCCCATGTGCAGTGCCGCATCCTCGTCGTAGCCGTCCATGACCTCGTCGAAAACCTGATTGATAAAATCGATGACCGGTTTTTTGCTGCGGAAATTCCGGTTCAGGTCGATTTTCATGGAGGTCCGCCTGCAGCCGGTGCTGTCTTCCGCATACTGCCGGTATCTTTTCTGGAAGATCTCCGGTTCTGCCAGCCGGAATTTATAGATGCTCTGCTTTACATCTCCCACCAGGAACAGATTGTTCTCCCGGCAGATCTGTCCCAGCAGAGCCTCCTGCATCACATTGCTGTCCTGATACTCGTCGACGAAAATATGGATGAATTTCTCCCTGTAAAATCCGCTGACCTGCGGGTCCTTCAGAATCTCATATGCATCGTGCTCGATGTCGGAGAAATCCACCAGATTTCTTTTTTTCTTCTCCGCATCATACAGCTGTCCGTACCGGATCACCAGCTTCTCCAGCATGCAGCCGTCGTCATACGTCTGCGCCATTTCTTCTGTCATTTCCTCGAGAGACTCCGCAAAATATCCGTCCCGGATGGCTTTTATGTTTTCTTTGGCATGATCTCTCCGTACGGCTGCGGCATTTTTCAGCGCATCGGCCTGCTCTGCGGTTATTTCGCTTTCCTCCTCCGGTGTATAGAAGTTTTTTCGCAGCGTGCTCAGGCGAAACTGGCTCAGAGACTTCCGGAATTCATCGAAATCCCGGTTCTCCATGCTCTGACGGAGGGCCTCCGTTTTTTTCAGATCTTCTTCAGCCAGGTCTTCTGCTTTGAGAAGGCCTGCATCCTTTGCCTGCTGCAGGTTTTCCTGCAGAGATTCTTCTGCTTCGTGCAGGCGAGCATCTGCCATCTGCCAGATGAAATTCAGAACCGGTTCGATCACTTTTTCTTCTGTCCGGGCGTCTCCCAGCATCTCCACCTTCTCATGCAGCCAACGGTATGGTTCCGGCAGGCTCTGAATCGTCGTATAGACCCGGTCGATCAGTTCCCGGAACCGGTCCTCGTTCCGGTCTCCGCTGTAGCAGTCCAGAAAATGGAGGAACGCAGGATCACTTTCTTCGAAATATTCTTCCAGGAGCCGGTCCATTGCCTCCGCTTTCAGAAGCGTCTGCTGGGCGTCATCACAGATTTTAAAGTCCGGCTCCATCTCCGCCACGTAAAAATATCTTCGGATGACTTCCAGGGCAAAGGCATGAAACGTACTGATCTGTGCCTGCGGCAGCAGATTCATCTGCTGCCTGAGAAACGCCATCTGCTTTCCCAGTTCTACTTTCTCCGGCCCTTCCCCCGCCTGTTCCAGCCGGTCTGCCAGTTCTCCGGCGGACCGGGTGATGGCTCTGCGGATCTTTTCTTTCATCTCGGAAGCAGCCGCATTGGTAAAGGTCACGATCAGCATCCGGTCGATCGGACAGCCGTCCTCCAGAATAAGACGCTTGATCCGCTCCACCAGTACGGCCGTCTTGCCGGATCCGGCCGCTGCCGCTACCAGCAGATTTTTCCCCCGCTCTTCGATTGCCTGTCTCTGTTCTTCGGTCCATTTCATCTGTAAAGGCCTCCTGCTTTTCCTTCTCTGCGTTTTCCTCCATTGTATCAGATTTTCGTTCTTTAGAAAAGAGTGAAGCTGTGGTATACTGGAAGAGAACTATTCTTATTATGCAAAACATGCAGGAGGAAACACGCCATGAAAAAACCAACCATGCTTATGATACTGGACGGATTTGGTCTCAGCGATGCAGCCGACGGGAATGCCATCGCGGCTGCAAAGAAACCGAATCTGGACCGGATTTTCAATACATATCCAGGAACGCAGCTGGCAGCCAGCGGTCTGGCGGTAGGACTACCCGAGGGCCAGATGGGAAACTCCGAGGTAGGCCATCTCAACATCGGTGCAGGGCGCATCGTCTATCAAGAATTAACGAAGATTACCAAAGCCATTGAAGACGGCATCTTCTTTGATAACGTGCCTCTGAATCACGCCTGTGACCATGTGCTAAAGACCGGCGGCACCCTGCATCTTTACGGACTTTTATCCGACGGCGGTGTCCACAGTCACATCACCCATCTCTTTGCGCTGCTCCAGCTGGCAAAAAAACGCGGCGTCAAAAAAGTCTTCGTCCACTGCTTCATGGATGGACGAGACGTACCGCCTACCTCCGGCGCTGACTTCATGAAGCAGCTGGAAGATTTCATGGACGCAGAAGGTATCGGCCGCGTAGGCGTGGTATCCGGACGGTATTATGCCATGGATCGTGACAAGCGGTGGGAACGGGTCTCCCTGGCCTACGATGCTCTGACCCTGGGCGAAGGAAAGCAGGCAGCCAGCGGCAGCGAGGCCGTGGCGGCAGCGTATGCCCGCGGTGAAACGGACGAATTCATCCTGCCGACCGTTTGCGGCGCAGCCGGGGAAAATGCCGAGGCATGCATCGGGGAAAATGCCGGGGAGACGGATTTTGCCGGTGAGACGGATTTTGCCGGGAAAGGGTATGTGCATGACGGCGATTCCATCGTCATGTTCAATTTCCGTCCGGATCGTGCCAGGGAACTGACCCGCGCCTTCGTGGATCCTGCTTTCGACGGATTCGAGCGGAAAAAGACGGTGAACGATCTGTGCTACGTCTGCATGACCCAGTATGATGCGGAAATGCCGAACGTGGAAGTTGCCTTCCCGCCACGCCGGTTGGAAAACACCCTGGGCGAATACATTTCCGGGCTGGGGCTCCATCAGCTCCGCATCGCAGAAACCGAAAAGTATGCCCATGTGACCTTCTTCTTCAACGGTGGTGTGGAGGAACCCAATCCACTGGAAGACCGGATTCTGATTCCTTCCCCAAAGGTCGCCACCTACGACCTGCAGCCGGAGATGAGTGCGGTGACAGTGACGGAAAAGGTGCTGGAAGAGATCGCGGCCGGTGAAAGAAACGAAGCATCCATGTATGATCTGATCATTCTGAACTTCGCCAATGCGGATATGGTGGGACATACGGGTGTCTTCGACGCCGCAGTCCGGGCGATCGAAACGCTGGATGCCTGCGTGGGGCGCATCGAAAAAGCAGTCCTTGCAGCGGGCGGACAGATTTTGCTGACGGCAGATCACGGTAATGCCGACGAAATGCTGGATGAGGCTGGAAATGTGGTGACCGCCCACTCCACTAACCCGGTACCCCTGGTACATATCGCCGACCAGCCGGTGTCCGGATTCCGGGAAGGCGGCAAGCTGGCTGATATCGCACCGACCCTGCTCCACCTGATGGGTCTGCCGGTACCGCCGGAAATGACTGGAGAGTGCCTGATCGAAGGATAGGCACAGGCCGGGCGGCAGGTATCGGCGGCAGACACCGGCAGCAGGCACCGGCAGAAGGTACCGGCAGAAGCAGAGAAACTATGCACTGAATACAGAGGATCGGACGCTGTCAAAGCTCCCGATCCTTTTTTTGCAAGCAAAAAGGGACGCCAAACGGATCGATTTGATTGGCGTCCCTTTTGCCTTGCGGAAACCGGGAGACAAGTCAGGAAAACGCGAGGGCGGGAGGGGAACACGCAGCACACGAAAAAAGGGGCCGCGCAGCGGCCCCAATCGTCCCGGGAGTCCCAATGCTCCCGATGGTCTCAAAGATCTCATCTCTATGATCCGAATATGCCCGTCTCCCCTGCAGGAATTTCTTCAAGATTTTCTGCAGGAATTTCTACAGGAATTTCTACAGGAATTTCTTCAGATATTTCAGCGTTCTCACCATCTGAGAGACATAGCTGTTCTCATTATCATACCAGGCAACGACACGAACTTCATAGATGTGAGTGCCGCATTTCTGGGCCAGTGTCTGAGTCGCATCAAAGAGAGAACCATATTCCATACCGATAATATCGCTGGAAACCAGTTCCTCCTCGGTATAGCCGAAGGACTCTGTTGCTGCCGCTTTCATGGCTGCATTGATGCCTTCTACAGACACGCTGTCCGTCTCATCCTTCAGTGTGGCATCCAGAATCGTAATCGAACCGGATGGAACAGGCACACGCTGTGCGGAACCGATCAGTTTGCCATCCAGTTCCGGGATGACCAGACCGATTGCCTTCGCTGCACCGCTGCTGGTCGGAACGATATTCATAGCGCCGGCTCTAGCTCTTCTCTTGTCGCCTTTTCTGTGCGGCCCGTCCAGAAGCATCTGATCCCCGGTATACGCATGAATCGTCGTCATAAAGCCCGTGCGCACTTCACGGTAGTTGTTCAGCGCCTTGGCCATCGGCGCCAGACAGTTGGTAGTGCAGGACGCTGCAGAAATCACAGTATCGTCAGCTGTCAGCGTTTCATGGTTCGTGCCGTAAACAATCGTCTTCAGATCACTTCCCGCAGGAGCGGAAATCAGAACTTTCTTCGCACCGGCCCGGATATGCGCCTCCGACTTGGCTTTTGAACAGAAAAATCCGGTGCATTCCAGCACAATATCAATTCCCATCTCTTTCCACGGCAGCTTCTCCGGATCTTTTTCCGACAGAACCGCGATTTTCTTTCCATCCACGCTAATGGAATTTTCGTCACTGGTCACGGTATGGTTCCGATAGCTTCCCTGCACACTATCATACTTCAGCAGATGCGCCAGCATGCCCGGATCGGTCAGATCATTGATCGCCGCCACTTCCATCGAATCATCTTCAAAAATCTGGCGGAATGCCAGACGGCCGATTCTGCCGAATCCGTTAATTGCAATTTTCGTCGTCATGATGAATCCCTCCTGTTTCCTCTCATCTGAAATATCGTTTCTTTTCAAAATCTATCCTCCCGGCGATTCGACATCTCCCGGATCTCTGTCCGCTTCCGGTATCGCGGATCTTCCAGCAGATCTGTGATAATGCAGACATTTTCCAGAGGTGCGAATGTTACCGATGAAATCAGATTGAACTTGGTATGGTCTGCAAGCACGAAAGCCTTTCCGGACTTCTGCATGACAGCTGTTTTTACGGCGGCTTCACTGACATCGAGCGTCGTAAAGCCCCGTTCCAGGTCGATGCCCTTGGCTCCCATGAAGCACTTGGTGAAATTAAAGCGCTTCACGGCCTCGATTGCGGACTCTCCAATCACCGCCTCCGACGAGGGGCGGAGCAATCCGCCGATCATATAGGCTGAAAATCCCCGTTCAATAAGCCGGCAGGCATGAGCAATGCCGTTCGTTACATACGTCACGTTTTTCCGGTCCAGGAAATCGATCATCCTTCCGCTGGTGGTCCCTGCATCCAGATAAACGAAATCATTCTCCTCGATCAGAGAAGCCGCATACCGTGCGATCTGCGTCTTTTCCTCCACATTCCGGCGGTTTCTGGAGGCGACATCCGCGACTGCGAACGCATCGTCCCGTCCGAGCGACACCGCACCGCCGAACACTTTCTTCAGCTTTCCCATCTGCGCCAGCTCATTGATGTCCCGCCGTATGGTGGATTCACTGGTTTCCATCTGTCTAGCCAGCTCGTTCACTTTCACTGCATGACGGATCTCCAGTTCGTCCAGGATTTTATGCTGTCTTTCGTTCTGTAGCATACCATTTCGTCCTCCTGACGACTTTAGTATAGCACACGTTCAGTCAAAGTCAATCATTTTCAATCAATTTTACGCAAATTTTATCATTCGGAATGCACACCTGTACTTTCACCGGAAGGCTTCCATTTCCGGATAATCGCCTCCGCAACCCGGATGCCGTCTACTGCAGCAGACGTGATGCCGCCGGCATAGCCGGCCCCTTCTCCGCACGGATAAAGACCCGAAACCGCAGACTCACAGGATTCACCCCGCAGGATCCGCACCGGAGAAGAACTTCGTGTCTCCACAGCCGTCACAACCGCACTGTCGTCATCGAACCCATGAAGTTTTCTGCCCAGATGCGGCATTGCCTCCCGAAAGGCCTCCAGTGCGAAAGCCGGCAGGCAGCTTTCCACCTCCTGTGCCTGTCCGTCCCGCAGCTTTCCCCATGAAGTCCGCGGCGGCGTATAAGGTTTCCCGCCGGGATTCTGATTCCGTCCCGCTTCAAATGCCAGGCGCTCATACTTTTCCTGAAATTCCACACCGGCCAGCACGTCGCTGCTGCCGAAGTCGCTGGTGCGCACGTCGCAGAGAAGGGCACTGTTTGCCGTGCCGCTGTCCCGGTCATGATAACTCATGCCGTTGGTCACAACGCCCCCCTCCTGGGAAGATGCCACGATGACCTGACCGCCAGGGCACATGCAGAAGGTATAGACTCCCCGTCCCGCTGCAGGGCCGTCCGCCCTGCAGCGGTAGTTGATCTTATATTCTGCCGGCGGCAGCCCAAGCTGCCGCCCCGGCCGTCCATACTGGGAAATGTCGATCAGATCCTGGGGATGCTCGATCCGCACCCCGATGGAGAACGGTTTCTGTTCCATGGAAATGCCGACGTCACGGAGCATCCGGAAAGTGTCCCTGGCGCTGTGGCCGACCGCCAGCACAAGCGCCTGGCAGGACAGCTCCGTCAGCCTGTCATTCTGCAGATCACGCACTGTGATGCTGCGGATGGAGCCGCTGCCGCAATGCACCGTCTCCATTCTGGTGCAGAAGCGCACTTCGCCGCCCAGGCGAAGGATTTCCTGCCGGATGTTCTTCACCACGATCCGCAGCAGATCCGTACCGATATGCGGATGCTGCTTATACAGAATATCCTCCGGCGCACCTGCCCGGACCATCTCCGTCAGAACTTTTCGGATCCGGACATCTTTAATTCCGGTGGTAAGTTTTCCGTCACTGAACGTGCCGGCGCCGCCTTCTCCGAACTGCACATTGGAATCCGGATCCAGCCTGCCGCAGGACCAGAACGCATCCACATCTTCGCGGCGCCGGTCCACATCTTTTCCCCTCTCCAGGATCAGGGGCCGATATCCTGCCTGCGCCAGAACAAGACCGCAGAACAGACCGGCCGGTCCCAGACCCGCGATGACCGGCCGTTCCTTCAGCTCCGGCGCATTTTCCGGGCATTCTACCGGCACATACGTCAGGTCCGGCGCGATCTCCAGCCGGAGCTTCTCTGCAGATGGAAGGTGCAGCGCCTTCTTCGGATTTTTGCGGGAAGCTGCCGTGAAGTCCACTGAATAGACGCGGCGGATATCATTTTTATTTCTGGCATCGATGGATTCTTTCACAATATGCCATTCCCTGATAAAAAGATCCCGGCCGCCGATCTTTTTCAGAATCTTTTCCGGGATGTTCTCTTTCGGCTCGTCCAGAGCCAGTCTGATCTGATGAATCCGATACATATTATTCCCGCTCCTTCCGTATCGCGTCTGCCATGGCCTTTCCTGCCCGGATACCGCTCTTCCAGGCGAAATGCAGGTTGAATCCTCCGCATGGTCCGTCATAGTCCAGTATCTCTCCGGAAAAATACAGTCCCGGAATCCGTTTCGATTCCATCGTATCCGGATCCACCTCATCCATTGCCACACCGCCCCGTGTCACCTGGGCATCATTCCAGCCTTTCGTCCCGGTCACAGAAAACGTCAGATGCTTCAGCAGAAATGCCAGGTCTTTCCCTTCGGCAGAGCATCTTCCCTGCATTTCGTACTGCTTCAGGATCCAGCCGGCCAGCTTTCTCTTTACCAGCGTCTGCAGGCTTCCGTTCTTTCCGGAAATCATACGGCGGACTTCCTCCATACTGTACTCCGGCATCAGATCCAGAACAATCTCATATTCCCGAAACGCTTCCGGCATCGTTTTCTCCCGGTTCAGCACCAGAAGCCGTGAGAGATTCATGATGCAGATTCCCGAAATGCAATCCTTCTGAAACTGCACTTCTCCGTTCTCCGCAGCAACCCTTCTTCCCTGATGAAGCAGCTGCACCGAGGCTTTCGTGCGCACCCCGGCCAGGTCCCTCAGATCTGCGTCCACCTGCACCGGCACCAGTGACGGCGCGAGGCTGGTGACCCTGTGCCCCAGCTGTCTGGCCAGAACATATCCGTCACCGGTCGTTCCGAACACGCTGCAGGATTTTCCTCCCGCAGCCAGCAGCAGTCTCCGGCATCGCAGTGTCATGAATCCGCTGTCCCCCCGGCCAGGGTCCTTCCGGTTTATTTCCACAACAAAACCGCCGGGCACACTGCAGTCCTGCTCCGGTTTCCGTTTCGGCACCGGACAGATCTGCGTCACCTGGCAGTTCATAAAAAATTCCGTATGAAAATCACGGGCAGTCTTCGTCAGAAGTGCAGTCACCTCTGCTGCCTCCTCCCCGTAGGGATACATTCTCCCTGCATCATCCGTCCGGGTCACCAGACCGACCGCACGGAAAAACCCGTCAACTTCCGCCCGGTCTGTACAGGCTGCATTAGAAAGATTGCACCGGCCGTTTCCTGTGGCAGAAAGCTTTTTCCCTGTCACGTCCTTCTTTTCCACAACTGCGATCCGAAGAGGCGGCGCCGGGCAGAAAGATTCTGCAAAGCGGCCTGCACAGACTGCAGCCGTCAGTCCCGCAGCGCCTCCTCCGACGATCAGAATATCATACTCCATATGCTCCATGGTACTATCCTTCCGAGCCGGATTCTCCGCCGGATTCCCCGCGGTTCTCTGTGCCTGGTTTCGGTGCCAGAGTCCGGTCCATTTCCTCTGCCGGAGTCTGCTCGATCACCTTCAGCTCCGCCTTTGTCTCCTTGGCAAAGCGAATCGCTTCCTTGGCCGCCTGGTGGGCTTCCGCCGCTTTTGCTGCCGCTTCCTCCAGCTTTTCCTCTTTCGTCTTGAGGAAATCCGGCTTGCGGATCTTAATGGTTGCACCGACATGGGCGATATTGATTCCGCCTGACAGCATATAGATTCCGACCAGCGTCACCGTGGAGAAATTAAACAGATCCTGGTCAAAAAACGCGTATAGTCCCAGAACTATGTTCACAAAACCGATAAGCAGATGATCATAGAACCGCTCTCCCCGCACTTCGATTTTTTCCCATGCTTTCACGAAATTGCGAATCCCGGAAAACAGGATCCACAGTCCCAGCACCAGAGGTACCGCCGCCTCCGCCGCCAGCTTGTTCATCAGGATCAGCACGCCCAGCATGAACGTGCAGGTCCCGTCAATGAGGATCCAGCTTTTCGCCTCGTCCTCGCCCCGGTATCCGCTATAAGAAAGGCACTCAACGACACCTGCCACTGCAAACATCAGCCCTACAATGAACGCCACAGACAGGAACGTCAGCCCGCCGTTGGCGATCAGGTAAATGCCTGTCACACTGAACAGGGTGCCCATCATAATCGTAATAATTCTCATTGAAAAGTCCTCCTTCTCAGTATTTTTATTATACTTTGTACAGGCTCTCAAGTCAAGGCAGGGCATTTCCCCTTCACAAAAAAACCATATACCTCCGGTATCCTGCTGTGGTAAAATAGAAGCAGATTGTCAGACAGATCTTTCAGAAAGGAGGTTCCCCGCAAAATGTTTTCTTCGGATGATTTCTGCCCGCCGGAGCGCGCCTCTTCGTCTGACCGGACGATTCTGCACTGTGATATGAACGGTTTTTACGCCTCCGTGGAGCTTCTGGACCGCCCCGATCTTTCCGGTCTTCCGGTGGCCGTCTGCGGAGATCCGGAAAGCCGCCACGGTATTATTCTCGCAAAAAACGAACTGGCGAAGCAGGCTGGCGTTGTCACCGCGGAAACCATCTGGCAGGCGCAGCGAAAGTGTCCGGATCTTCAGTTGATCCGTCCTCACAGAGAAAAATACCTGTACTATTCCCGCAGAATCAACGAGATCTATCTGCGCTTCACCGATCTGGTGGAACCGTTCAGCATCGATGAATCCTGGCTGGATGTCACCGCCAGCCGCAGCCTTTTCGGAAGCGGCCGGCAGATCGCCGACACCATCCGTTCTGTCGTGCGGAAGGAAACCGGCCTGACCCTTTCGGCCGGCGTGTCCTATAACAAGATTTTCGCCAAGCTGGGCAGCGATTATAAGAAGCCGGATGCAACCACGGAAATTACCCGGGATAACTATCGGGATATTCTCTGGCCTCTGCCTGCGGAGGACATGTTGTTCGTCGGAAAGGCCACAGCGGAAAAGCTGATGAAAGCCGGAATCCGGACGATCGGCGATATTGCCCGCAGCGACCCCGGGCGTCTGACCGCGCTTCTGGGGAAGCAGGGACAGATGCTGTGGAATTATGCCAACGGATATGACCGGTCACCGGTCGCCCGCTATGGAAAAGGGGACGAAATGAAAAGCGTGGGAAACGGCATGACCTTCCGGCGCAATCTTCTCAGTGAAGAAGATATTTTCACTGCCGTAACCAGTCTGGCAGACACGGTGGCAGGCCGTCTGCGAAAGGCGCATAAAAAGGCTTCCGGCATCAAAGTGGATATCCGGGATCCTGCTTTCACCACCATTTCCCGTCAGAAACAGCTCTTTACCCCAACGAATCTGGCCTCCGAACTGGTCTGCGGCGCGATGGAGCTGATCCGGGAGAGCTGGCGGTCCGGCGCTCCCATCCGCATGCTTACCGTGACAGCGATCAGTCTGTGTGAAGAAACCGCGGAAGAGCAGATCAGCCTTTTTACTGCAGATCTGGCCGCCCACGACCGCGGTGAAAAGCTGGAACGGACCATGGACACCATCCGTGAAAAGTTCGGCGCCTCCGCCATTACCTTCGGCGGCGTGCTGGGGAACGATCTGGGAATTGATGCTCCCGGAGGCCGCGGCAGGGAAGAAGAAAAAGAAAAATAGAAAAGCAGCCTGCACTTCACGTTCTGTGAAGCGGTCCGGCTGCTTCGTTTCATGCTTGCTGTCTTTTATTCCTCTTCCCGGAATTCCGCCACAATCGGTTCGATGTATTTCCGGTCTACATAATCTGCGCCCTCGGTCATATCGTGATACAGCTGGCGCTCCTCCTGCGTCCATTCCTTTTCCGGCTTCTTCTTCAGCATTTTGAGCGTCAGGTTGATGATGGTCCGGTCCATCCCTTTCACTCTGGCAGGATCGAACGCCCCTTTGCAGTAATAAAGGGTCATGCCGGCCAGCACATATTTGTCGAAATTGATCTCCCGCACCTGGATCCGGTTTTCTTTGCTGTCTGTATTCAAACCCACGGCAAAAATCACAGTCTTCTTGTCCATGATTTTCATCCGGTTCTTCTTAATCAGCTCAAATCCCTTGATGCCACCTGCCTGCAGCGCGCCGCCATAAATGATATTGTCATACTTCGCAAAATCTTTTGCCAGAAATTTATCGGCTTCAAAGAGATCGGCATGCAGCTCTTCCGCGATCCATTCCGCATACTGTTTCGTGCTTCCGTACTTTCCTTTATAGATTACAACTGTTTTCTTTTCTTTCTTCATGTCTGCCTTCTGCTGCCTCCTTTATTTGCTCAGAACCGAGATCAGATCATACATTTCCCGGTCAAATTCCCGCGGCAGATTCAGCGCCTCTTCCAGGTCTGTTGCCACAATCTCGCCGCTGATTTCTCCCACTGCTTTGCTGGAGGAGTCTTCCCAGAGAAGGTCCACGGCTCTGGCCGCTGTCAGCGTGGCAAGATTCCGGTCACGAAGTGTCGGACTGCCGCCCCTCTGCAGGTAGGACAGGACCACCAGCCGGGTTTCCTTGCCGGTCTTCTGCTCGATCGTGCGGGTCAGCTCCTCGCTGGAAATTCCTGCGCCTTCTGCTTTAATGATGATGCTGTGGAGCTTTCCGCGGTTTCTGCCTTCGATGATATGGCGGCAGATTTCGTTGACATCCGACGGGACCTCCGGCACCAGGATCGCCTCTGCACCGCCGGCAAGACCGGCATACAGGGCAATATCTCCGCAGTGACGTCCCATCACTTCCACTACGGTCGTCCTGTCATGGGCTGAGGATGTATCGCGCAGTTTGGAGATCGCATCCAGTACCGTGTTTACCGCCGTATCAAATCCGATGGTGAAATCGGTATACTGCAGATCATTATCAATGGTGCCCGGCAGGCACATGACGGTAATGCCCTTTCGCGCCAGTTCCACGCCGCCCCGCATAGAGCCGTCTCCTCCGATGACCACCAGACCCTCGATGCCGAAAGTGCGAAGCATCTCCGCCGCGCGCGCGATTCCCTCCGGTGTTTTGAACCGCTCGCTCCTGGCTGTCTTCAGCATGGTTCCGCCCCGGTGAAGAATATCTCCCACGGAACTGCGGTCAAGCTGCCGGATCTCTCCGTCCAGCAGTCCCTCATAGCCCCGCTGGATTCCGTACACTTCCATCCCCTTATCGATCGCGCAGCGTGCCACTGCGCGAATGGCTGCATTCATTCCCGGCGAATCTCCGCCGCTGGTCAAGACACCGATTCTCTTCATGATCTGTTCCCCTTTCCTCTGTGTTCTGTCACAGCTTCACATTTTCTTCTCCAAGGATCGCTTTCAGCTGATTCCCCAGATTCCGGTCCGGCTGAACCCAAAGCTGCCGGTCCGTCCGCAGCGTTTTTCCCTCCGGCAGATAGATCAGCACCTGGGCCCGTCCAGGATGACGTTTCAGCACACTTTTCACCTGTTCCATCGTGATGTTCCGGTTCACATCTGCCGGAATTCTGACTTTGACCATGCCTTCCGGCTGCTCCGTTTCCCCGGAAGCAGCCCTGGAAGCGGATTCGGAAGCAGCTCCGGAAGCGGCTGCCGGCCGTCCGGGATTCTGCCGTTCCCCGCCGGGGCGCCCGCTTCGTCGGCTGAATCCTTTTTCCGATGCCTCCTGCAGCGGAAGGATCTCATCTGCCAGCACCTTAGGCGCTTCCTCTTCTCGGAAATTCAGCGTGCCTCTGACGGCAATCACCTGATCTGCTTCCGTGAAGGATGCACATCGTTCATAGACATTTGGAAAAACAACAACTTCCGTCGTTCCGTACAGGTCCTCCAGCTGCAGGAATGCCATCATCTTGCTGTTTTTCGTAATCAGCGTCCTTCGGGAATTCACCATGCCTGTCATGACGACAGGCATGCCGTCTCTGATTTTCTCACCGCTCCTGCCGACGGCCACCGTCCCGCAGCTTTCACAGCTGACATCCCCGTCACCGGTCTCCAGACCTTCTGCGGCGTGGCGAAGCTGGTCGCTGGTCACAGTGGACAGTTTCCTCATCTGCTCCGTATAAGCATTCAGCGGATGATCCGTCAGGTAGATGCCGAGCATTTCTTTCTCCATGGCAAGCTTCAGCTCCTTGCTGAATTCCTTCACATCCGGAAGACGCATCTCCAGCCCGCTGCCGGTCATTTCCTCTCCGGCAATCTGAAACAGGGAAATCTGTCCGTCCAGATTTTTCTTTGACATATTCTGCGCAGATTCCACCAGAGTTTCATAAGCGGCCAGATGGGCCGCGCGGTTTCCTTCCAGACAGTCTGTGGCACCGGCTTTGATCAGGCTTTCAATGGCTTTCTTATTGACCTGACTGATTTCCAGATTACTGATAAACTGCCCCAGCGTCTTCGGCACGCCCTTCTGCTCTCTGGCTGCAATGATCGCATCGATTGCGCCTTCCCCCACATTCTTGACGGCCTGCAGCCCGAAACGGATCTTTCCGTCCACAACACTGAACTTTTTCTGACTTTCATTGACGTCAGGAGGCAGAACCTCAATGCCCATCTCCGAACAGTTGCGGATATATTTTGCGACGGAATCCGAATCACCCATGACGCTGGTCATGAGCGCTGCCATAAATTCCACCGGATAATGGGCTTTCAGCCATCCGGTCTCGTAGGCGACCACTCCGTAGGCGGCTGCATGGCTCTTATTAAACGCATATTCGGCGAAGCTGACCATGTCCTGAAAGATCTCTTCTGCCGCCTCTTCGGGAATGCCGTTTCGGACACAGCCTGCGATCTCCACGTTCCCCGCTTCATCGGTCTTCCCGTGGATGAAATATTCCTTTTCCTCCAGCATCACGTCCATTTTCTTCTTGGACATGGCCCGGCGCACCAGATCTGACCGGCCGTAGCTGTAGCCGCCAAGATCCCGGACGATCTGCATCACCTGTTCCTGGTAGATCAGGCAGCCGTAGGTCACATCCAGAATCGGCGCCAGTGCGGGATGGACATATCGGATTCCTTCCGGATTTTTTTTATTTTCGATGTATTTCGGGATGGAGTCCATCGGACCCGGGCGGTACAGGGCGATCCCGGCGACGACGTCTTCATAGCAGGTCGGTTTCAGATTTTTCATAAACTGGGTCATGCCCTGGCTTTCCAGCTGAAACACCCCGCAGGTGTTTCCGGAAGAGATCAGTTCATAGACCTTCGGATCATCATAGGTCATCTTGCTGAAATCGACAGTGACACCATAGTCTTTTTCGATCATTTCCAGAGCATCCCGGATCACGGTCAGATTCCGCAGTCCCAGAAAGTCCATTTTCAGCAGTCCCAGCTCCTCAATGGTCGTCATCGTGAACTGGGTGGAGATGCCCTTCTCGGACATGTACAGCGGCACATACTCGTCGATCGGCTCCCTGGAGATCACCACGCCGGCCGCATGAGTAGATGCATGGCGCGGCATGCCCTCAATAGCCCGGGACATGTCGATGACCCGGCGCACCATCTCTTCATTCTCATAGCGCGCCAGCAGCTCCGGATTGGTTTCCAGCGCCTTGTCGATGGTCATATGCAGATCGAACGGAATCGCTTTCGCAATGGCATCGGTTTCCGCGTAGCTGACGTTAAGAGCGCGTCCCACATCCCGGACCGCCGCCTTGGCCTTCATCGTTCCGAATGTGATGATCTGGGATACCCGGCCTTCGCCGTATTTCCTGGCCACATAGTCAATGACTTCCTGTCGCCGCTCATAGCAGAAATCAATATCGATATCTGGCATGCTGACCCGCTCCGGATTCAGGAACCGCTCAAAGATCAGATTATATTTTATCGGATCGATATCGGTGATCTTCAGGCAGTAGGCCACCAGAGAGCCTGCTGCGGATCCTCTTCCCGGTCCCACCATGATCCTGTTCTGGCGGGCATAGTTGATGAAATCCCATACAATCAGAAAATATTCCACGTACCCCATGGAAATTATGGTATGCAGTTCATATTCGAGACGATCCAGAAGGCTCTGATCCGGATTTTCTCCATATCGGTCTGTCAGTCCCTCGCTGCACAGCTTCCGCAGGTAGGTCTCACTGTCCATTCCATCCGGCGGTGTAAACTGCGGCAGATGGTATTCCCCGAACCGGAAGTCGAAATTGCACTGTTCGGCAATGATCTGTGTATTATCCACCGCCTGGGGAACCGAAGCAAAGATCTTCCGCATCTCATCCTCACTCTTGAGATAAAACTGGTCGTTGGGAAACCGCATCCGGTTCGGATCGTCAATGGTGGTCGCCGTCTGAATGGCCAGCAGCACATCATGTGCCTCCGCATCTTCCTGCCGCACATAATGCACATCATTGGTGGCAGCAAGCGGCAGGTCCAGTTCATTTGCCAGCCGCAGCAGGTTCGGCCTGATATAGGCCTCCTCCTCCAGGCCCTGGTCCTGAATCTCCAGATAGAAGTTTCCCGGACCGAAGATCTCTTTCAGAGCCTCTGCTTCTGCCTTTGCGCCCTCATAGTCATTCTGCATCAGACGAAACTGCACCTCGCCGGCCAGACAGCCGGAGAGGCAGATCAGTCCCTCACTGTGCTCCCGCAGCACGTCCTTATCAATACGGGGTTTATAGTAATATCCTTTTGTATAGCCGAGAGATACGATCTTGATCAGGTTTTTATATCCCTGCTCGTTCTTTACCAGAAGGATCAGGTGTCCCTGATGCTTATCCTTTTCTGCGTCCTTGTCCGTCATCTTCCGTTTCGCTGTATAGACCTCACAGCCGATGACAGGCCGTATCCCCTGTTTCTTGCACTCTTTATAGAAGTCGACCACCCCGAACATGACGCCATGATCGGTGATAGCTAGACTGTCCATGCCCAGTTCCTTCGCCCTGCGCACGACTTCCTGAATGCGTGCCGCTCCGTCCAGGAGACTGTATTCCGTATGTACGTGCAGATGGGTAAATGCCATAGTCTTCCGTACCGCTTTCTGCGCAAAGTCAGCTGGCACGTCCTCCTTCTCTTCCTTTTCCGATTTCTCTCTGACACATCTGTGAACAGAAATTCATAATAATATAGTTTACCACAATTCCTTCGGAATGAAAAGCATAGAGTTCGAATCCTGCCGCTCATGCAGTCCTGCGGCGAGAGTGCCTCCTCACTCGCTCTCTGTTTATTTCGGAAGAACTCTTGTTTTCTTTCTCTGCCCGGAGTAAAATAAAATAGTATTATTTTGTCGATTTGAGTCGATATGAGTCGAATTACAGTTCATCATATCCTAGGGGGGAAACAGAAAATGCACATTAACCGAAACGTACGAAAAAGAAATGTCCGGCAATTCCAGGGATCAGGAAAGAAGCGAAAAAGCAAAGTCTTTCTTTCACTGATGCTTGCCCTGGCAGTCTGTCTGTCCGTCGTCACCTTTGAGATCCTGCCGGATCCGGCGGGAGAAGGCACTGCACTGGCATCCTCTGCCGTTGCTTCCATCGCTGCTTCGCCTTCCGGAACATCATCCGTGCCTGCCCTGAAAACACCTTCCATTCAGGTCACCTCTTCCGGTTATGACGGTCTGAAACTTTCCTGGGCCGGAATCCGCGGAGCCAAGTCCTATGAAATCTACCGTGCCCCGTCGAAAACAGGCCCGTACAAAAAAACAGCCAGTACCCTGAGCAGCACTTATACCGATAAAAAAGCGGATCAGAACCGGACTTATTATTATAAAGTCCGGGCCGTCAGCCCGGAAGGAAAAAGCAGCTTCAGCACTGTCCGGTCCGGAAACATCCGCACTGCGGTTTCTCTCAGAAAAATCCCTGCCTACAGCGGGAGTCCCTACGTAAAAATCAGCGGCGGAAAGCCATATTTTGCGAAGAGCATGTACGTGGCGAAATCCGGTCAGACCTTTTCGAAGCTGGACAGTCTGGGACGCTGCGGAACTGCCTTTGCTGTGGTGGGAAAGGATCTGATGCCCGCGGAAGAGCGCGGATCCATCGGCATGATTAAACCGGCCGGCTGGCATACGGTCCGCTATGACGACCTGATCGACGGCAAGTACCTCTATAACCGCTGTCACCTGATCGGCTATCAGCTTACCGGAGAAAATGCCAACGAGCAGAATCTCATTACCGGCACCCGATATCTCAATGTGGAAGGCATGCTTCCTTTTGAGAACCAGGTGGCGGATTATGTCCGAAGAACCGGGAACCATGTTCTTTACCGTGTAACGCCAATTTACGATGGATCTAATCTGATCGCCAGCGGGGTACAGATGGAGGCATCTTCTGTGGAAGATCACGGAAAGACTCTTCAGTTTCATGTTTTTGTCTACAATGTCCAGCCAGGCATCAAAATCGACTATGCCACCGGAGACAGCAGGCGCGCATCGGGCACGTCAGGATCGTCGGTGGTGTCGGGTGTGTCTGGAGCGATAAGCGGTTCGGGGAATTCCTCGACGCAGAAATATATTCTGAACACCAGTACGAAAAAGTTCCACTACCCGTCCTGCCGCAGCGTCAGTCAGATGGCGGAAAAGAATAAAAAAGCTGTCACTGCCTCCCGTGCCGATATCATCGCGGACGGATACAGCCCGTGCGGGAACTGCAAGCCATAGAAAAATGCCGAAGCACTGTTCTGCAGCACTCCGGCATTAAAAATATAGAAGGTCTCTGTATGGGTTCTCTGTCAGTTTCTATCGCAGTTTCATCGCTTTCTTTGGCAGGAGGTAACATCATGTACAGGGAAGACGCAGAATCCATTTTCACCACAGGCAATTTCTTCGATGAGCTCTGCATCATTGATCAGGGAGGGGTTATCCGATTCTATGAAGCCTGCCCCATTAACGGCGCACCAG
>JALEHL010000131.1 GCA_022770665.1 Bacillota bacterium | reverse complement strand
CACCGGTGATGCAATCTGGCTGCAGATGGACCAACCGTCGTTTTCCTTTCCCGCCAGCATTTCTCCTTCCTGCCAGCAGTAGGTCAGCTGGTATTCCTGATTGAGATGATGGCTGCCGCAGTAGGAAAGATGAGTTCGGATCGTTTCCAGCCAGACCCGGTCGCTGCCCGCATTCCCTGTCACCGGTGTGGCAATGTAATACTCTTCTTCCATATCATACAGGCGAACCTGACCGATCGCATCGCCTTCGTACAGATATTCAAACTTCTCCAGGGTTCTCCGGAGGAGTTTTTCTTTTTTTGCCAGATCCTCCTGTTCCCGGCGGATCTCCTCCAGCTGGTGCTGTAGCGTATCCCGAAAAGCGTGCTCATTGCTGCCTGCCAGGCGCTGCTGCAAATCCTTCAGAGAAAGGCTGGTGCCTCTGAAAGATGAAATGAAGTAGTAGTCATAAAACTGGAACGAGGCATAATAATGGTAGCCGTTTTCTGTGGTTTTCGCAGGCACCAGCAG
Source organism: Bacillota bacterium (assembly GCA_022770665.1). Classification (GTDB taxonomy): domain Bacteria; phylum Bacillota; class Clostridia; order Peptostreptococcales; family Anaerovoracaceae; genus RGIG7179. The sequence goes on along the minus strand of JALEHL010000131.1, from coordinate 9,431 downwards.
GCCAATGTTATGGTAATGACGCAGTGTTTCCTTCGTGGTGCCGCAGAGCCGTGCAAACTCCCCGGAAGAAAAATATGTGACTTTCATAAGAACCCCCTGACGAAAAAATTTTGCAAAATATGCTTGACCGTGTGGTTACAACATAGTTTACACTAAGAGCATAAACGAAATGAGAGAAAAAAGCAAGGGGGTTTTCACCATGAAAGGGGTATCGATTTACGAAAGCAGGCTGGGGTACGGAAACGTGCTGCAGTTTACACTTCCGACGATCATTATGATCGTCTTCGCGTCGATGTACGGCATCATTGACGGAATTGTCGTGGCAAATTTTATCGGCAGCGATGCGCTGGCGGCCAATAACATTGTGTATCCGCTGGTGACAGTCATCATGGCAGTGAATTATATGTTCGCCACAGGTGGGAATGCCGTCATCGCCCGGAAAATGGGCGAGGGGAGACAGCAGGAGGCAAACCGGTTTCTGACGGCGGTAGTGCTGGCAAGTACGCTCCTGACTGCCGTGCTCTGCGCAATCATGCTGGCAAACGGCGAAATGCTGTACCGGCTGCTTGGTGCTGATGAGGTGCTGCTTCCGCTGTGTGTGGAGTACGGGAGCGTCATGATGGTCGGCGGGGTGTTTTATGCGCTGCAGATTTTGTTCCAGAATTTCCTGGTGACGGCAGAGCGGCCGTCCGTGGGCATGGGACTGACCATCGCTGCCGGGCTGACCCACATCCTGCTGGATCTGCTGTTTATTCCGGTGCTCGGGATGGGCATTTCCGGTGCGGCGTATGCGTCTGTCCTTAGCATGATGGTGGCCGGGCTGCCGCCGCTGGTGATGTTTGCCGGAAAGAAACAGCGTCTGCGGTTCGCACGACTGTCCGGCCGTGACGGTTGGGACGGTATTGCGCGGCAGACGGCAGGTGAGCTGCTGCGGGAGCTGGGATCTGCCATGTGCAACGGTTCTTCGGAAATGGTGACCAACCTTGCCACGGCTGTGACAACAATGCTGTTTAACATTCAGATGATGCATCTGGCAGGGGAAAAGGGGGTTGCGGCGATCAGCGCGGTTCTCTATGTGGAAAGTCTGTTCATCGGGGTGTTCATGGGCTTTTCCGCAGGGGTGGCGCCGCTGCTGAGCTATCAGTTCGGAAGCGGAAACCGCCAGAAGCTGGCCCGCCTGATGCAGATTTCCATGACGGTCATCGGTGTGTCTTCTCTGGTCATGTTCGGGTCTGCCCAGCTGCTGGCCAGGCCTATCATCGCCGCGTTTGCCGGCGGAGATTCGCAGCTCCTTTCCATGGCGCTCCACGGCCTGCGGATTTTCTCCTTCAGCTATCTGCTGGGTGGGGTGAGCATCTTCGCTTCGGCTCTGTTTACGGCGCTGAATAACGGCGGTATCTCTGCGCTGATCTCTCTGGTGCGGACGCTGGTGATGCGATGCGGACTGCTGATTCTGCTGCCGGCGCTGCTGGGAATCGATGGTGTCTGGCTGGCGGTACCGGCTGCCGAAGTTTTCGCGGCGCTGCTGTCTGCCGGGCTGATCTTCGGGTTCCGCCGCCGCTACGGCTACTGGCCGGTGCAGCAGATGGAACGGCCGGTGCGTGCCGGGAAACCGGGGCATGCCGAATCGCCGGCACATGCCGACCTGCCGACACGGGGGAGACGAAGACATGGGACGGCGGTTTGTGGTGACTAATGCAACAATAAAAGGCTATTTTTGATTCAAAAACACGTAAAAATCAAGAAAAAATCTCAAATTCAGCACGATTTTCACGATTTTGGCTGTTTTGCTATGCATAATCAACATATTTTACGTGCATTTCGCCGAAAAATCGTTCAAATTGTTGAGTTGTATTAAACGAACCCCAGGCGAAGAGAAAGAAAGGCCCGCGCATATCATGGCGCGGGCCTTTCGGGTATTCGAGTATTCGAATCGTTTTCGTTTATAAGAACTTTCTGATCCGGGCGCGAGTCCGTTCTTCACCCAGGATCTGCTGGATCTCCCAGACGTCCGGAGACTGCTGGCGTCCCATGAGTGCGATACGGATCACGGTACTCACATGGCCCACATGGCCTTTGTACTGGTCCGGATTCTTTTTGAAATCCTTCGGCTTGGCCGCATAACCCAGATCTGTAGCAATCTGGCGGATTTTGTCAAACCACTGAGACTGGTCGTCGCTGTGATCATAGGAATCCAGATAGGCCTGCAGGATCGGTTTCACATCAGCAGCGGCCTCAGCAGGGAACTCGTCCTCAATTTTAAACATGTCATCGAAGAAGTAGCTGATGTTTTCCACCATCTGCTGCGCATAGATATGATCCTTTCGCGGCTTGGCTTCGTGGCGGCCGATGTCCAGAATCTTTTCCAGATAAGCCCGGTCATCAAAGATGTGCGCCAGATCCGGCTGGAACTCCTCCGACCAGGCCTGCAGAAAGTCGAACAGGTCGGATGCGCTGATCCGGAGCAGCACGTCCTTGCTGATATCATCCAGTTTTTTCAGATCGAAGAGTGCCCCGGAGGTGCTCATCTTCTCTGTGGTGAACGGGAATTCCTCGATGTCTGCATCCGGATTGGCGATACGCCATTCTTCGAAGTTGGAGTTTAGGATCGTCAGCAGGTATTCCCGCACAGCTGCCGGGTGGTAACCCTGGTTGCGGTAGTAATCCAGGGAAAGCTCCGGATCCTTCCGTTTGGACAGCTTTCTCTTGTTCCCTTCTTCGTCCAGCTTCATCAGCTGTGCGGTGTGGCAGTATACCGGCGGCTGCCATCCCAGTTTTTCGAACAGCTCGATGTGGATCGGCAGCGATGGCAGCCATTCTGCTCCGCGAACCACATGGGTCGTCCGCATGAGATGGTCATCCACCACATGGGCAAAATGATACGTCGGAATGCCCGTGGCCTTCAGAATGACGGTATCCTGATCGTTTTCCGGCATATCCAGCACGCCGCGGATGGCGTCTTCCACCTTGATTCTGCGGATCTGATCCTCCGGCAGGCTCAGATCGCCGTCCGACTTCAGGCGGACTACATAAGGCTGACCGTCCGCCAGCTTCGCCTCAATTTCTTCCAGCGAAAGATTGCGGCTCTTCGCCCATTTGCCGTAGATGCCCGGATTTTGTTTGGTGGCCTCCTGTTCGGTGCGGATCGCCGCAATTTCCTCTTCGGTCAGAAAGCACGGGTACGCCTTGCCCTCACTGACCAGCTTCTTTGCAAAACACTGATAGATTTCACCCCGGTGGCTCTGGGTGTAGTCGCCGTACGCGCCGATATCACCGTCCATGGTGGCGCCTTCGTCAAACTGAATGCCGAAGAAACGCAGGGAATTGATGATGGTCTCCACCGCACCCTCCACGAAACGCTTGTCATCCGTATCCTCAATTCTTAAAAAGAACGTGCCCCCGGACTGGTGCGCCAGCCGCTCGTCCACAAATGCGCCGTACAGATTGCCCAGATGAATAAATCCCGTCGGGCTTGGACCCAGGCGGGTGACCTTCGCGCCTTCCGGCAGATCCCGCGGCGGATACATGGCCTCATATTCCTCCGGCGTCTTCGTAATGTGCGGAAACAGCAGCTCCGCCAGTTTCTGATTGTCCATTTATAAAAACCTCCGTAAAAAAATCATCTTAACTTATTTATTATACTGGAAAACGGATAAATTAGCAAGATTCCGGGGAAATTAAAGGCAGATCTGTTCGCAAAATCCGCACGCCCGGGGCTTTCACGACATGTCAGGCCGCCAGATCCGTCGGTACATAAAGGAAGGAGAAAAAATGTACGAGAAATATCTGAGAATTATGGAAGAAGAGCTGCCGCTGGGAGAGAGTTTTGATCTGCTGGAACGGGAGATAACCATCGGCGGCCGGAAGGGAACACTGTTTTTCGTGGATGGACTTACGGACGGGGAACTGATGCAGAGGGTTATGGATTATCTGATGAAAGTACAGCCCGGGGATATGGAGGGTGTCGTGACCAGCAGCCGGTTCATTGCAGGACATCTTCCTTTCCTCGATGCGTCACTGGCTGCGCCGGAAAAAGAAGAAGGACAGAAGATCGGAAAACCGCAGGAATGGACGCAGCAGCAGATTTGTGCCTGCTGCCGGAAGGCACAGAAGCAGCTCTATGCAGGGCTGGTACCTCTGCTCATTGAAGATCTGGATCAGATCATCATTCTGGATGCCAGATCCTATCCGTCCAGATCTGTGGAGGAACCAGAGAAGGAAAAGAGTCTGCGGGGCGCCAGGGACGGATTTACAGAGAGCATTATGGAAAATATCGCACTGATCCGGCGCAGGCTGCGGAATCATCATCTCATTTTTCAGAATTTCACCATAGGCGGCCTGTCGAAGACGGATGTGGCAATGGCATATATAAAAGGAAAAGCCGATAAAACGCTGCTGCAGCGTATGGAGAACCTGCTGAAAAAACTGGAGCAGGAGGCAGATCTGGATGCCCTTACCGTGGGAGATCAGACGCTGCTGGAGCAGATTCTGATGGCAGCCGGAAAAAAAGGACGGCATGCAGGAAGATTCAACCCGTTCCCGAAAGTACGCTATTCCCAGCGCCCGGACATTATAGCGGCACATATCGCAGAAGGAAAAATCGCACTGATCGTGGATAACTCACCGACGGTCATGCTGCTCCCCGTGGGCATTTTCGACTTCCTGCAGGATGTGGACGATTACTATTTCCCGCAGCTTACAGGAAACTATTTCCGGCTGCTCCGCACGCTGAATTTCATCGTCATTCTGTTCCTGACGCCGGTCTATCTTCTGCTGGTCAATGATGAAGTATTCAACCCGGACCTTCTGCTCTTTTTCGTGCCGGACGAGCCTTTCGCCATCCCGCTGATCTGGCAGTTTCTGCTGCTGGAGATCGCCGTGGACGGGCTGAAACTGGCTTCTCTGAACACGCCCCAGTCCCTGGGCATGTCGCTGTCGGTCATCGGGGCGCTGATCCTGGGGGAATTCAGCATCGAGTCGGGCTGGTTTATTCCCCAGACCATTCTCTGCATGGCGGTGGTGGCGCTGGCCAGTTTCACCCAGCCCAGTATCGAGCTGAGCTACGGGGTGAAGTTTACCCGGATTATCATGCTGATCGGCACATATCTGCTGGGACTGGGGGGCATGATTGCCGGAGCCGCCGTCAGCTTTGCCGTTGTAGCAGCGACCCGCACCCTGTCTGGCGGTTCCTATCTGTATCCTCTGATTCCATTCCGGTGGAATGCACTAAAAAGGTTGCTTTTTCGTACCAGAGTATGATACAATAAGATATTATTAAAAAAATTGAACTATTCCCTGAGATCGACTTGCAGAGGGATACCGTATAAAGAATGATACGATGCAGAAACACACGACACAGAATAAAGGGGGAGACACCATGTCAAGATTTATAAAAAAAATGCCGAATATCAAGTTCCCGAAGTATAAGATGGAGGGAATTGAGGACATTGGAGAACTTCAGGTAGAGTATACTCCGGAGAAACTTGCGGAAATGCAGAAACAGGCGGCGAAAGCCAGGGACAGCTACTATCCGGGAACGGACTATAAGACGATCAAAGAGATTTTCGAACGGTCCACGACCATGTATAAGGATCGCACTTTCATTCTGGAAAAGTTCAACCGGAAGGGTAGCTTTGAAGAAGTAACCTACGGCAGATTCCGCAAGGATGTGATCGACCTGGGCACCGGCCTGACCAGAGCGTTCCATCTGCAGGGAGAAAAAATCATCGTAATGGGTGAGACAACCTATGAATGGTACGTGTCCTATATGGCACTTCTGTGCGGCGCCGGGATTGCTGTCCCGACGGATAAGGAACTGCCGGATAACGAGCTGGAAAATGTGATTAAGCGCTCAGAAGCTGCGGCGGTTATCTACTCTCCGAAAAAAAAGGACCAAGTGAAAAAAGTCGCAAACAAATGTCCCGGTGTGAAATTCTTTTTCGAGATGTATTCCGATGCCGGGATTGAAGGAAGATTTGCAGGCCTGGATTATGTCATGAACGAGGGTGAAGTCATCACGGACTGCGGTGATACCAGTTTCATGGAGATCCCGGTGGATCCGGAAGCTTTTGCGGTTCTGCTGTTTACTTCCGGTACGACCAGCCAGTCGAAGGGCGTCATGCTCTGCAACCGGAATCTGGCTGCAAACATTAACGCGATTACCCCGTATGTGATGCTGTATCCGGAGGACCGGCTTTTTTCCGTGCTCCCGCTGCACCATACATACGAATCCACCATCGGATTTCTCTATCCGATGGCCGTGGGAGCTTCCATCGCCGTCTGCCAGGGCCTGCGCCATATTGTAAACGACATGCAGGAGACACATCCGACCGCGATGCTGGCCGTTCCTCTGCTGATCGAGACACTGTACAAGAAGATCAATCAGACCATCGATAAGAGCGGAAAAACCAAGCTTGTGAAATCTATGATCCATGTCACCAACGCCCTGCAGAATGTGGGCGTGAACATCAAACGGAAAGTTTTTAAAGATATCTATGACAGCCTTGGCGGCAGTCTCCGGATCATCGTGTCTGCCGCAGCGCCGATCGAGCCGGCTGTCGGAAAATGGCTGGAAGATATCGGAATCTTCTTCCTGCAGGGATACGGACTCACTGAAACTGCACCGATCAGCGCCGTGACGCCGGATTTTGACCGGAGAGCTGGGTCGGCCGGCAAGACCGTCCTCTGCAATCAGATCCGGATCAAGGATCCGAACGAAAAGGGAGAAGGCGAGATCCTCATCAAGGGAGATACCGTGATGCTGGGCTATTATAAAGACCCGCTGGAAACGGCACGCGCTATGGAAGACGGCTGGTTCAACTCCGGAGATATCGGCTATCTCGATGAGGATCATTTCGTCTATATCACCGGCCGCAGCAAGAATGTGATCGTAACACAGAACGGAAAGAACATCTATCCGGAAGAACTGGAAGGCCTGCTTTCCCATGTGGAAGAGATCAAAGAGTGTATGGTCTACGGGAAAGAAGTCGCCGGTGAGAAGGAACTTGTGATTACCGTTCGCGCCATTCCGGATTATGAAAGGATCGCGGAGCTTCACGGGGAAGGTCTCAGTGAAGAGGAAATCTATAAGATCATCTGGGAGCAGATCCGCCAGGTGAACCGGAAGGTATCCAATTACAAGACCATCAAAAAGCTGGAGATCAAGAAGGGAGAATTCGAAAAGACCAGCACCCAGAAGATCAAGCGCTATGCAGAACTGAAGAACAATGAAGACGTGGAGGAAGTAACCGGCAGATAGCCGCCTTCTTCGCAAAACAGATTCCCCCCGGAATGCCAGTGGATCCTGAAGAGGATTCGAGGCTGCGGGGGGATTTTGATTGCCGGGATGATCTGCCTGCTGCAGGAAAATTCGCGCGTCAGGCAGTGTGAAACGTCAGCCTGTCACAGATTCGGGGAAAATCGGTTGCGAATAGTATATGTAGGTCATACGAATCGTAAACAGGTCGATCACCATGATATTCCCTGTAGTGATTTCCTGCAGGATGATGAAGTTGGTTCCGATACCGACCAGAAATCCGAACCGCTCTTCCACGATATTGGAGCCGATCAGCTGTTCCACCCGCATGTAGCGGCCGATCTGGGTGCTGAGAAAGCCCGTGAAGGCCTGCACGTCAGAAACATCGATGGTTTGCGTGTATTCCAGTCCGGTCATTGGTGACTGGGGAATTGAAATGGACGATGCATTTCCCTGACTTCCGGTGTTCTGCATCTGGATTTCACTAAGATATGGGGTCATGTCACTGTAGGTGATGGGATCCAGACGACGCTTCTGCTGCTGTGCCTGCATTTGCGGCATGTGCATCTGGGTCGGCATCTGCTGTACCGGGGTCATGCGGGCCTGGACAGGGACAGCGTCCGGTATCGGAGCAGGTTCGGAAACCGGTGCTGCCTCAGGATCAGAAGCAGGAGCGGAAACCTCTGCAGCTTTTGGAATTGCTTCTGTCTCCGGTGCCGGTGCAGAAACGACTCTGGCCTCTTCCGGGGATGAAGTCGGCTCTGGTGGGGCGGATACGGGAGTATCCAGCTGGATCCGGTCTCCGATTCTTACCTGACCGGTACGGATCATCTTTGGTGTAACGATATTATTGCAGCAAGATGCCATAAACGATACCTCCTGATAGATCCTGCCTCTGGCAGGAAAAGTTGTAACAGAATGAAAAATACCGGTTTCCGGAGTCCTGAGAATAAAGCATCAGGTGTCCGGATAGCGGCTGGTTGGAGAGTAAAAACAGTGATCACCGATTCGATTATGTATGACGCCCACATTGGTCGGGAAGAAGGTCGGACAGGTATCGCTGTAGGGATTAAAAAAGAACAGCGAATCGTCAATCCCCAGAAGTCTCCCGCCTGCCATGGCCCAGTCCACGATATCATAGTGCTCCTGCGTCGGTGTCATGTTGTAGACATTTTGCGGATTATAGCGGCCGCCTACGGATTCCCGCATGCAGACAAACTGCCTTGTGTGCACGTCAGCCATAAATCATGATGAAACTCCAATGATAAGGGGTTTCTTTTTTATTATTCAGGAGACAATTATGGGATTTGACTACTTTTATCGGGAGCAGGCAGAACAGTTTGCTTTTTTCCGTATTCCGAAGGCGTTGTTTCGGGATCGACAGTTTAAGAATATCAGCACCGATGCAAAGGTTCTGTATGGCCTGATCGAAAGAAAGCGTCAGGGACTGGGAAAACCGACGCTGATCTATGTGAAGAACTTTTCCAGAGAACGTGCAGAGCCGGAAATTCAGCCGGATTCCCAGACTCATGATTTTCATGATTCACAGAGTCATGAAAATCATGAATCAAGAATCATGGATCCCATGAATCCAGACTCACGAAAATCATGGTCAAATAAGAATGAATCTATTAAAACTGATTTTAACGATACGGATCCCTTCCCTTCTTCCGAAGAGGAGCAGGAGGGGAACGGAGCGGAAGGGAGAACAGAGATCGAAAATCTTCTTCGGGAGCATTTGATGATGGACAGGCTTCTGCAGGAACGCCCGGGCGACAGAGACCTGCTGATGGAAATATTACAGCTTCTGGCGGATACGCTTTGTGCCCACAGGAAAACCATACGGCTAGCCCGGGATGATAAACCGGCAGCAGAAGTGCGAAGGCAGCTGCTGCAGCTTGGCCCGGAGCATATCCGGTTCGTTCTGGACTGCATGGCGGAAAACACGACGAAGATCAAAAACATGCGGCAATACCTCCTTGCGGCATTGTACAACGCACCGATGACCATAAACAGCTACTATGCATCGCTGGCACAGCATGATATTGCCAGCGGAAGAATCTGAGAGAGGAGAGCAGGAAAATGACGAAAAAGACAAAAGTAATCGCAGTGGTAAATCAGAAGGGCGGTGTCGGGAAAACGACGACGACCTTAAACCTGGGGGTCGGACTGGCAC